>NZ_JBSHAY010000025.1:0-137617 GCF_053611725.1 Streptomyces sp. NPDC054783
GATGTCCAGCCGCCGGAGCGGCCACGGTCCCTTGGTCATCTCCGAGCCGAGGAAGAAGTTGCGCCACACCGGCATCAGCGGCACGGTGGCCAGGTCCTGGTAGACGGTCGCGATGCCGCGGTCCAGGGCCTCGCGCGGGCTGGAGAACCGCACCGGGACACCGTCGACGAGGAACTCGCCCTCGGTGTGCTGATGCAACCCGGAGACGATCTTGATGAGGGTGGACTTGCCCGCGCCGTTGTCCCCGAGGACGCAGGTGACCTCGCCGGCGTGGACCTTGAGGTCGACGCCGTGCAGGGCGCGGATGTTGCCGTAGGACTTGCCGGCCTGGCGCAGTTCGACCAGCAGGCCGTCGTCGGCGGGCGGTGCGTCCTGGACAACGGTGCCCTGTGTCTTGTCGTCGGTCATCGCATTACCTCCGGGTCGCCGTGCGCTGGACCCACAGATTGATCAGGACGGCGCCGAGCAGCATCACGCCCAGGAAGGCCTTGAACCAGTCGGGGTTCCAGCCGGCGTAGACGATGCCCTGGTTGACCATGCCGAACATGAACGCCCCGAAGACGGGGCCGATCGCGGAGCCGGCGCCGCCGGTGAGCAGACAGCCGCCGATGACGGCCGCCGCGATGTAGATCAGCTCCTGGCCGACGCCCTCGCCGGACTGCACGGTGTTGAAGGAGAACAGGTTGTGCATGCCGATGAACCAGGCGCCGAACCCGACCAGCATGAACAGCGAGATCTTGGTGAAGGTCACCGGGACACCGACGGCGCGGGCGCTCTCCTTGTCGCCGCCGACCGCGAAGATCCAGTTGCCGTACTTCGTGCGCAGCAGCACCCAGGTGGCCAGGGCCGCGAAGACCAGCCACCACACCACGGTGATCTTCACCTGGACCCCGCCCACGTCGAACGAGGACGCGAAGACCTTCCTGGCCTGCTCGAAGCCGTCCATGTCGCTGATGTCGTCGGTGGCGACGTTGCCGGTGACCAGCTTGGTCACGGCCAGGTTCACGCCCTGCAGGATCAGGAAGGTGCCCAGGGTGATCAGGAAGCTGGGCAGGCCGGTCCTGACCACCATCCAGCCGTTGAAGAACCCGATCGCCAGCGACACGACCAGCGCGACGATCACGCCGGTCCACACGTTCATGGTCAGTTGGTAGCTGAGCATGCTCGCGGTGAGCGCCGAGGTGATCACCGCGACGCCGGCGGAGAGGTCGAACTCGCCGCCGATCATCAGCAGGGCCACCGGCAGGGCCATGATCCCGATGGTCGAGGACTGGTAGAGGATCGTCGCCATCGAGCTGCCCTGGCGGACCGAGGGCGCGACGATCAGGAAGAAGACCAGGACGGCGGCGGCGCCGAGGAAGACCCCCACCTCGGGCCGGGCCAGCAGCCGCAGCGCCAGCGGGCGGCGCGCGGTGCGGCCGTCGGTCTGCTCGGGGCCGGCCGCCGGCGGCCTGCCGAGGGCCGGTCCAGCCTGCTGGGCCATGCTCATCACCGGGTCCCCTTCGCGGCGAACTCGGCGACCTTGTCGACGTTGGACTTGTCGACGAAGGCCGGGCCGGTCAGCACCGGCTGGACCCCGCCGCCGCTGTAGTTGCCGTTGTACTTGTAGAGCCACAGCGCGTCGACGGCCAGGTAGCCCTGCAGATAGGGCTGCTGGTCGACGGCGAACTCGATCGAGCCGTTCTGGACGGCCTTCACCAGGTCTTTGTTCAGGTCGAAGGTGGCCACCTTGGCCTTGCTGCCGGCGTCGCCCAGCGACTGCACCGCCGT
This sequence comes from Streptomyces sp. NPDC054783, assembly GCF_053611725.1. Classification (NCBI taxonomy): domain Bacteria; kingdom Bacillati; phylum Actinomycetota; class Actinomycetes; order Kitasatosporales; family Streptomycetaceae; genus Streptomyces; species Streptomyces sp. NPDC054783. The sequence continues at coordinate 1,771 of NZ_JBSHAY010000025.1, forward strand.
GAGCGCGAACGGGGCACCGAGAGTGACGACGGTGTCGATGGAGCTGTCCTGCTTCAGCTTGGCCGTGATGGTCGACCGCACGGACGGCATGTCGGTGCCGTTCACATACAGCGTCTCAGTGGTGCCCCTGAACGTCTTCTTCACCCCGTCGCAGCGCTGGGTGAGGCCCACGTTGCCCTGTTCCTGGATCACGCAGACGATCTTCTTGGCACCGGTCGTGTTCAGCTTGTCGCCGAACGCCTCGCCCGCCACGCTCTCGTCCTGCCCGAAGAACTCCAGCAGGCCGAGCTTCTTCCAGTCGCTCAGGCCCGAGTTCAGGCCCACCACCGGTATGCCGGACTGCTCCGCCTTGCCGATGACACTCTTCATCGCGTCCGGTTTGGCGAGGGTGACCGCGATGCCGTCGACCTTCTGGTCGATCGCGTTCTGCACCAGGTTGGCCTGGTTGCCGGCGTTGGGGTCGGCGGAGTAGACGAGCTTGATGTTGTCCTTGGCGGCGGCGGCCTCGGCGCCCTTGCGGACGGTGTCCCAGAAGGTGTCGCCGGGCGCCTGGTGCGTGACCAGCGCGACGGTCATGCGCGGGGTGTTGGCCCTGCCCGCCGAGGCGTTCTGTGCCGCCTCCTCGGCCTTCTTGCCGCCGTGGCTGCTGGCGCAGCCGGCGAGGGTCAGGGCCGCAGCGGCGGCGACCGCCACTACCGGGGCCAGTCTCCGGGAGCGGGAGGGAGAAGAGCGGTCCATCTTTCCTGCACCTCACTGTGCGTGTGACGGGGAAGGGACGCTGTTGCGTTGGGACGGGATCCAAGTCCTTGGGGGCGCCTGCTGTCAATACTTTGTTAAGACATCATTTCAGAAGCAGGTCCGAATGTAAGTACAAACCATTGACACCCGCACCGTCCGGGACCTACACCTGAGAGGCATGAGCCCAGTACACCGCACCCCGCAGCGAACGGCACCGGGTGATCGTGCGCTCGACTCGCTCGGCTTCACCCTGGACCGCACGAGCCCGGTGCCGCTGTACTACCAGCTCGCCCGGCAGCTGGAAGCGGCCATCGAACACGGCACGCTGGCCCCCGGCAACCTCCTGGGCAACGAGGTCGACCTGTCCGTACGCCTCGGCCTGTCCCGGCCCACCGTGCGCCAGGCCATCCAGTCCCTGGTCGACAAGGGGCTGTTGGTGCGCCGCCGCGGGGTGGGCACGCAGGTCGTGCACAGCAAGGTCAGACGTCCGCTGGAGCTCAGCAGCCTCTACGACGACCTGGAGTCGGCCGGCCAGGAGCCGACCACCCTGGTGCTGCGCAACGAACACATTCCGGCGAGCGCCGAGGTGGCCGCCGCGCTCGGGATCGCGGAGGGCGCGGAGGTCACCGTGCTGGAGCGGCTGCGCCGCACCCACGGCCGGCCGGTGGCGTTCCTGTGCAACCACCTGCCGGCCTCGCTCCTCGAACTCCCCACGCGGCGGCTGGAGTCGACGGGGCTGTACCGCATGATGCGGTCCGCCGGGATCGTCCTGCACAGCGCCCGCCAGTCCATCGGCGCCCGCAGCGCGACGGCCGAGGAGGGCGCCCTGCTTCAGGAGCAGGAGGGCGCGGCCCTGCTCACCATGCGGCGCACCGCGTACGACGTCACGGGCCGGCCGGTCGAGTACGGCAGCCATGTGTACCGGGCGTCGCACTACGCCTTCGAGTTCCAGTTGCTGGTCCGTACCTGAACCGTGCGCCGGGGACCCGAACCGCTGGTCAGGACCCGAAACGGAATCACCCGTGTTCACACAGCCCCCTCGGTCGCCCGCGCCGTGGGGGCTCTCGGCTCTTCACCCGGGTGAACACGCAGGTAACGGTGACGATTACGTTTCGGGCAAGAGACAGCCCAGGAGAGGCCGCCCTATTGACTCATGAGCGGACATGGGGCTGTTATTACGCCACGATGTTCGGTCGAGTTGGTTTCTGATCGGTTTCGACGACCTTTCGGTGATCGACTCATCCCCTTGACCGAGCCCTGTATTCCTCAGGAGCCGCCATGCGCCTCTCCCCCTCCGGTCTCTCCGTCCCGGGTCCCAGCCGTCGTTCGGTCCTGCGCGGAGCAGGCAGTGCCGCCCTGCTCGCCGGGGCCGGCATACCCCTGCTGTCCGCTTGCGGAGGCAGCGGTTCCTCCTCGGACCCGAAGACCGTCACCCTCGGCTCCAACGCCTCGGACGCCGTGCCGAAGCAGGCCTTCGCGAGCGTGTACGCCGAGTTCAAGAAGCAGTCCGGCCTCACGGTCGATGTGAACACCAAGGACCACAACACTTTCCAGGAGCAGATCAACTCGTATCTGCAGGGCACGCCGGACGACGTGTTCAACTGGTTCGCCGGCTACCGCATGCAGTTCTTCGCGGCGAAGGGCCTGGCCTCGCCGATCGACGACGTGTGGGCGAAGATCGGGGACAACTTCCCGGACGCGATGAAGAAGCTCAGCAAGGGCGAGGACGGCAAGTACTACTTCGTGCCGCTGACGACGTACCCCTGGGCGGTCTTCTACCGCAAGAGCGTCTTCCAGCAGCACGGCTACAAGGTCCCCACCACCTGGGACGACTTCGTCGCCCTGTGCAAGCAGATGCAGAAGGACGGCCTGGTCCCGCTGGCCTTCGGCGACAAGGACGCCTGGCCGGCGATGGGCACCTTCGACCAGATCAACTTCCGCCTCAACGGCTACGACTTCCACGTCCAGCTGATGGCGGGCAAGGCCGCCTGGACCGACTCCAAGGTGAAGGCCGTCTTCGACCACTGGGCCGAGATCCTCCCCTACCACCAGGACGGCTTCATGGGCCGTACCTGGCAGGACGCCGCGCAGTCCCTGGTGTCCAAGAAGGCCGGCATGTACCTCCTCGGCTCCTTCGTGGCCCAGCAGTTCACCAACAAGGCCGACCTGGACGACCTCGACTTCTTCCCCTTCCCGGTGATCAACTCCGCCTACGGCCAGGACACCGTGGAGGCGCCCACCGACGGCTTCATGGTGAGCAAGTCCCCGAAGAACCACGACGGTGTGGTGAAACTGCTGGAGTACCTGGGCAGCCCGGCGGCCGAGGAGCTGTACCTGAAGACCGACCCGAGCGTGGTGGCCGCCTCCAGCAAGGCGAGCACCTCCGCCTACTCGCCGCTGCAGAAGAAGGCGTTCGACATGATCGGCGGCGCCAAGAGCCTCACCCAGTTCATGGACCGCGACTCCCGCCCCGACTTCACCTCCACGGTGATGCAGCCCGGCCTGCAGAAGTTCCTGCAGAACCCCAAGGGCGTGGACAGCCTGTTGTCGTCCATCGAGCGCCAGAAGAAGACGATCTTCGCGTCCCAGTGAGCGGCCCGATGACGACCGATACGAACACGAAGACCCCGGAGGCGGCCGCCGTGCCGCCTCCGGGCGCCTCGCCCGCGCGCACGCGGGCCACGCACGGCCATCGCCGTCTGCTGACGCGCCGTGACCGGTTCACGCTCGCCCTGATGGCGGGCGTGCCGACGATCCTGCACGTGCTCCTGGTGTGGGTCACGGCCGTCGCCTCGATCTTCCTCGCCTTCACCACCTGGGACGGCATCGGGTTCGACTCGATCAAGTGGGTGGGCCTGGACAACTTCAAGCAACTCTTCAACGACAACCCGCAGTTCTGGCCCGCCGTCCAGCACAACATCATCTGGTTCGTCGTACTGATCCTGATCCCGACGCCGTTCGGCCTGTTCCTGGCCGTGCAGCTGGACAAGCGGATCCGCTTCAGCCGGGTCTACCAGACCGCGTTCTTCCTGCCGGTCGTCATCTCGATGGCCTGCATCGGCTTCGTCTGGCAGCTGGTCTACAACCCGGACACCGGCCTGATCAACAGCATCATCGGCGCCAACAAGCCGGGCCACTACATCGACTGGATCGGCGACCCGCACCTCAACCTGTGGGCGGTCCTCATCGCCGCGTCGTGGCGGCACACCGGCTACATGATGATCCTGTACCTGGCCGGTCTGAAGAGCGTCGACCCGTCGCTCAGGGAAGCCTCCGCGCTGGACGGCGCGAACGAGTGGCAGACGTTCAAGAGCGTGATCTTCCCGACCCTGCGCCCGACCAACACGGTCGTGCTGGTCGTCACGATCATCGAGGCGCTGCGCGCCTTCGACCTGGTCTTCGTCTTCAACAAGGGCGCTCAGGGCACCGAGTTGCTGTCGATCCTGGTCACCAACAACATCATCGGCGAGTCCAGCCGCATCGGTTACGGCTCCGCCATCGCCGTCGTCCTGCTGGTGATCTCCCTCGCGGTGATCATTCCGTATCTGATCGCCACCTTCCGGAAGGAGCGGCGCGCATGAGCAGCACCACTCTGCCGCTGAAGCGGCGCGCCCCCATCCGGCCGGCCCGTGTCCTGCTGCACGTCTTCCTCGCGGGTACGGCGCTGGCGTGGCTGGCGCCGCTGCTGTGGGCGGTCTTCTCGGCCATGCGGCCGTACAGCGAGACCAGCGCCAAGGGATACGTCTCCTGGCCGGACAAGCTGACGTTCGAGAACTTCACGAACGCGTATCAGCAGTCGGACATGCTGCACTACTTCGGCAACACGCTGGTCATCGCGATCCCGGCCGTGCTGCTGACACTGTTCCTGTCCTCCTGCGTGGCGTTCTACGTCGCCCGCTTCGACTTCCGGCTGAACCTCGCCCTCCTGCTGGTCTTCACGGCCGGCAACCTGCTGCCGCAGCAGGTCATCATCACCCCGCTGTACCGGCTGTACCTGCTGACGAACCTGCCGGGCATCACGCAGAGCGGCAAGCTGTACGACTCCGCGCTCGGCCTGGTCCTCATCCATGTGGCGTTCCAGTCCGGGTTCTGCGCGTTCGTGCTGAGCAACTACATGCGCTCGCTGCCGCACGAACTGACGGAGGCCGCGCTGGTCGACGGGGCCTCGGTGTGGCGGCTGTACTGGCAGATCACGCTGCCGTTGTGCAAGCCGGCGATGGCGGCCCTGGCGACCCTGCTGTCGATCTGGATCTACAACGACTTCTTCTGGGCGCTGGTACTGATCTCGACAGGCCAGAACATGCCGATCACCTCGGCCCTGAACAACCTCTCCGGACAGTACTTCACCGACCCCAACCTGGTGGCCGCCGGCTCCCTGCTGACCGCGATCCCGACCCTGATCGTCTACTTCGCGCTCCAGCGCCAGTTCGTCAGCGGTCTGACCCTGGGCTCCAACAAGGGCTGATCCGTTTGCACGTGAAAGGGAACGAAGAAAACACAGTGAAGCGCACCCTGTCCGTCCCCGGCCTCGCCTACGGCGGCGACTACAACCCCGAGCAGTGGCCCGAGGAGGTGTGGGCCGAGGACATGCGCCTGATGCGCGAGGCCGGGGTGAACCTGGTCAGCGTCGGCATCTTCTCCTGGGCGCTGCTGGAGCCCGCCGAGCGCGAGTACGACTTCTCGCACCTGGACAAGGTCCTCGGCCTGCTGCACGACAACGGCATCGCCGCCGACCTGGCCACGCCCACGGCGGCGCCTCCGGCGTGGTTCTTCCGCGCCCACCCGGAGGCGCTGCCTGCCGACCGCGACGGCCGCACCCTCTCCTACGGCAGCCGGCAGACCTTCTGCCCGTCCTCCCCCGCCTACCGCGAGGCCGCGCTGCGCATCGCGGGCGCGCTCGCCGAACGGTACGCGGACCACCCGGCCGTGCGCATGTGGCACGTGCACAACGAGTACGGCTGCCACAACGCGGCCTGCTACTGCGACACCAGCGCGGCCGCGTTCCGCCGCTGGCTCCGGGACCGCTACGGCGACGACCTGACGGCGCTCAACGAGGCCTGGGGCACGCGGTTCTGGAGCCAGTGGTACGGCGACTGGGAGGAGATCCTGCCGCCGCGCGCCACCGGAGCCGTACCCAACCCGACGCACCAGCTGGACTGGCGCCGGTTCTGCTCCGACGAGCTGCTGTCGCTGTGCACGGCGGAACGGGACGTGCTGCGGGCGGCGGCGCCGTCGATCCCGGCCACCACCAACTTCATGGTGATGTCCAACTTCGACGCGCTCGACTACTGGCGCTGGGCGCCGCAGCTGGACATCGTCTCCAACGACCACTACCTGATGTCCACGGACCCCGAGTCCGAGATCGACATCGCGCTGAGCGGCGACCTCACCCGCTCCCTGGCGGGCGGTCCGTGGCTGCTGATGGAGCACTCCACCGGCGCGGTGAACTGGCAGCCCGTCAACCGGGCGAAGAAGCCCGGAGAGTTGCGCCGTAACGCGCTGGCGCACGTGGCGCGCGGCGCGGACGGCATCGCCTACTTCCAGTGGCGGCAGTCGAAGGCGGGTGCGGAGCAGTGGCACTCGGCGATGGTGCCGCACGCCGGCACCGACAGCCGGATCTGGCGGGACGTGGTGCAACTGGGCTCGGACCTGAGGGCGTTGGCGGAGGTGCGCGGCAGCACCTCGCCCGCCGAGGTGGCGATCGTCTGGGACTGGGACGCCCGCTGGGCCCTGGAACTGCCCTCGCAGCCGAGCGGGGAGCTGCGCTGCGCGGACCTGGTCCGGGCCTGGTACGAGCCGCTGTGGCGGTCCGGCGTGCCCGTGGACTTCGTACGGCCGCGGGCGGACCTGTCCGCCTACCGCCTGGTCCTGGCCCCCAGCCTGTACCTGCTCGACGACGAAGGTACGGCGAACCTCTCGGCGTTCGCCGAGCGCGGCGGCACCCTCGCCGTGGGCTTCCACAGCGGGGCCGTGGACGAGAACTGCCATGTGCGGCTGGGTGGTTACCCGGGCGCGTTCCGCGAGGTGCTCGGCGTCCGCTCGGACGAACCGTTCCCACTGCTGTCCGGTGAGCAGGTCGCTCTCTCCGGTGCTGTGCCGGACGGGGCGGCGGGCACGCTGTGGTCGGAGCGGCTGCGGCTGGAGGGCGCCGAGGCGGTCGCGTCGTACGCCGACGGCCCCCTGACCGGCGTCCCCGCGGTGACCCGCCGCCCCCACGGCACGGGCACCGCCTGGTACCTGGCCACGCTCCCGGACCCGGCCACCCTGGCCGCGCTGCTGGACCGTGTCCGGGGCGAGGCGGGCGTGGAGCCGGTGCGCACGGCCCCGCCGGGCGTCGAGGTGGTGCGCCGCCGCGGCCCGGAAGCGGACTACCTGTTCGTCATCGACCATGCCGGACAGGGCGCGGAGGTGCCGACCGCACCGGGCGCGACGGAACTCCTCACCGGCAAGGAGCTGCACGAGTCCGTGACGGTCCCGCCGGGCGAGGTCGCCGTCGTACGGGAAGCGCGGTGGCCTTCACCGTGACTCCGCTTCCGTGAGCAGGTCCGCCAGGTGGTCGGCGAGGGCGATGAGCTGATCCCGCCGCACCCCCTGGCGGGCCCTGCGGAATCCATGCCGGCGGCCGTGGAACGCGGCCTGGACGGCATGCAGTTGGGCCCAGCGCCGGACCCGCTCACGATCGAGTCCGGCGGCCTCGGCGAAGACGTCGAGAGCGCGCCGCACGGCCTTCGGCAGATCGCCGGCCGTGGCCCGGTCCGCCGCGTATGCCTTCAGGAGCGTGCCCCCGTCGTACGCCGGGTCGCCCGCGTATCCCTTGGGGTCGACGGCGAGCCACGGCTCGCGGTCGGCGCGCAGGATGTTGCGGGCGTGCAGGTCACCGTGGACGAGGGTGTCCGGCTGGCCCCGGCCCAGCTCGCGTACGGTCGCCACGGCGGCGTCCACCACGCGGCGCGGCAGCCGGTGCGGCAGCGACACCTCGTCCGTGCGCAGCTGCTCCTCCCAGGCCCCGGCCCGCTCCCGCAGCCGGGGCAGACCGGGCGGGGCTGGCACCGCGAGGCGGCGGTTGATCCGCCCGGCGACCGCGAGGAGTTCGTCACCGTCCGCCGGCTGTGCCAGGGTCGTGGCGTGGGCGCGCTCCAGCAGCAGCGCGAACCGTTCGTCGTCCCGCGCGTGCAGCAGGACGGCTCCCCGGCCGCGCCAGACCGCGAAGGCGTCCGGCTCGTGCACGTTGCCGGGGTGCGGGAACGACACCTTCAGCACGGCGGCGTCCGCGCTCGCCACCCGGCGCACCGGGACGATCAGGCCGACGCCCCCGTGCCGGACGTCGCCGTCGGGCAGGCACCCCCAGCGCCGCAGCAGGTCGTCCACGATCCCGGGCAGCGCGGAGAGCCAGGCCCTGCCGGGCTCTCCTTCGCGTTCGACGGTGCCGCGCACGAACGCCTGCGGCGGTTCGATCATCAGCGGCTGCTTCCTGGCCGGCGCGGTGATCGCCCCGACCACCGGGCGATCCGGTGCCCGAACATGACCAAGGGGTGGTGCCGGACTGCTCCGACACCACCCCTGACCCACGACTCTCGCAAGTCGGGACGACAGGATTTGAACCTGCGACCCCTTGACCCCCAGTCAAGTGCGCTACCAAGCTGCGCCACGTCCCGTTGCGCTCACTCGCGGTGTCCCGCGTGATCGCGCGAACAGCACTTTACCCCACCTTCGGGGGTGGGCCGAAGAGGGCCGGGGGCGAGCCGGGGACAATCGGTCGTATGACGAACGCGGGCGCATCGGATGCCAGGGACCGGGACCCGGAGGGGCGGGCGCGCAGTGCGCGGCCCCGGGACGGGCTCGGCCGGCCGTTGCCCTACGGCACGGAGGGCGTCCCCCGGCAGCCGGAGGGTGTCGTACGGCGGCCGCAGGAGACGGTCGCCGAGGCGCAGGCGCTGCTGGACGCCGGCAAGCCGTTCCACGCGCACGAGGTGTTCGAGGACGCCTGGAAGTCGGGGCCCGAGGAGGAGCGCTCGCTGTGGCGGGGGCTCGCCCAGCTGGCGGTGGGCCTCACCCACGCGGCGCGCGGGAACGCCGTCGGCGGGGCCCGGCTGCTGCGGCGGGGCGCGGCTGCGCTCGCGGAATGGGAGACCGAGCAGGGCGAGGACCGTCCGTACGGGATCGATCTCGCCGGGCTCACCCGGTGGGCGCGGGAGCTGGCGGGGCGGGTGGAGAGCGGGGCCCGGGACCGGCCGGTGGACGCCGGGGAGGAGGCACCCCGGCTCCTTTCCTGACAGGCCCGTCGCCCACTGTCAGTGGCATGCGGCAGACTCGGGGCGTGCGAAAGATTCATGTCATCGGTATCGGCGCGGGCGACCCCGACCAGCTGACCCTGCAGGCGGTCAAGGCGCTGCGGAGCACGGACGTGTTCTTCCTGCTCGACAAGGGCGAGGTGAAGAGCGATCTCACCCAGCTCCGCCGGGACATGCTGGACGCGCATCTGCCCGAGGGGTCGTACCGGTTGGTGGAGGCCCGTGACCCGGAGCGGGACCGGAAGGCGGGCGGGTCGGCGTACTCGCCGGCGGTGGAGGACTGGCGCAGCGCCCGCGCGGGGATCTACGAGCGGCTGATCGCCGAGGAACTGGGCGAGGACGGCACCGGCGCCTTCCTGGTGTGGGGCGATCCGGCGTTGTACGACAGCACGCTCGGGATTCTGCAGGAGGTGCTGGAGCGCGGCGCGGTCGCGTTCGAGTACGCCGTGATACCCGGCATCAGCAGTGTCTCCGCCCTGGTCGCCCGGCACCGCACGGGCCTGAACCGGGTGGCCCGGCCGGTGCAGATCACCACCGGGCGGCGGCTGGCCGAGGGGTTCCCCGAGGGCGTGGACGACGTCGTCGTGATGCTGGACGCGCACCAGGCCTTCCGGAAGTACGCCGAGGAGGACATCGACATCTACTGGGGCGCGTACCTGGGCACTCCGGACGAGCTCCTGGCTTCCGGACCGATCGCCGAGGCCGGTCCGCGCATCGAGCGGATGCGGGCCGAGGCACGTGAGCGCAAGGGCTGGATCATGGACACGTATCTGCTGCGCAGAAACCCCGGCGACCAGTAGCTGCGCCGGACCCCGGCCGGGGAAACGGTGCCATGAGTTCGAAAACCGGGTGAGCCGGACGCCGGGCGCCGGTCATACTCGGGCCATGTCCGGCTCTCCCGTCCGTTTCCGCGATCCGCGCGGTACGGAGTACGACTTCCTGGACTCGATCCTGGTCCGCTGCCCGCGCTGCGACCGTGTCGCCCGCGTCCAGCGGCAGCCGCACCCCGGAGAGCGACTGCTCTTCGCGCCCCGGCGACTGGTCTGCCGGTCGTGCGGTCTGTCCCGGACCTGGGCAGGCCGGGGCGTCGGCTTGTGGGCGGGGTCGAGGGGACCCGCCGAGGATCCCTACTTCGGCGCCCGCCTGTGGCTCCAGCGGGAGACCCGGCACGGCTGGCTGTGGGCCTACGACCTGCGGCACCTCGATCTGATCCGGCGTCATACCGGCGCCGCGCTGCGCGAGCGCGCCGACTGGTACGACACCGGGCAGAAGATGACCCTGGTGGCCCGGCTGCCTGCCTGGGTCAAGTCCGCCAAGAACCGGGACGAGGTGCTGCGCGCCGTCGACCGGATCCGGGCATCGGTCCTCACGCCGGGCTGAGCCCGAGCCACTCCAGTACGCCCGCCACATCGGAGACCGCCGCCACGCCCTGCGGGAGCGGGGGGCGCCGCACGACGACCACGGGCAGGCCGAGTTCCCGCGCCGCCGTCAGTTTCGCGGCCGTGGCCTGCCCGCCGCTGTCCTTGGTCACCAGCACCTCGATGCGGTGGGCGCTCAGCAGCTCCGTCTCGTCGGCGACGGTGAACGGGCCGCGGGCGAGGACCAGTTCGGTGTCCGGCGGCATCGGCGGCTCGGGCGGATCGACCGACCGTACGACGAAGCGCAGGTCCGTCAGGTGGGCGAATGCGGCGAGGCCCAGGCGTCCGGTGCTCAGGAAGACCCGGCGGCCGAGGCCGGGCAGCACTTCGGCGGCCCCAGCCAGGGACGGGACGTCGTACCAGCGGTCGCCCGGGCCCGGCCGCCAACCGGGGCGGCGCAGGACTACCCAGGGAACTTCCGTGGCCGCCGCCGCGTGCGCCGCGTTGGCCGTGATCGCCTCGGCGAAGGGGTGGGTGGCGTCGACCAGGGCGTCCACGTGCTGCGCGCGCAGCCAGTCGGCCAGGCCCTCCGCACCGCCGAAGCCGCCGATCCGTACCTCGCCCGCCACCGCTCCCGGCCGCGCGACCCGGCCGGCCAGCGACGTGGTCACCCGGACGCCGGTCCGGGCGGCGAGGTCGGCGGCGAGGCGACGGGCCTCGGTGGTGCCGCCGAGGATCAGGACGTGCGCGGGCATAGGGGTGAGCGTACGAGGTGGTACGGGACGGTCCGCCGGGCGGGTCGCTACGGTCTTCTGTCATGGAGGTCATGGATCCCGTGCGTGCCGTGCTGATCGATATCGACGGTGTTCTCACCGTCTCCTGGAAACCGCTGCCGGGCGCGGTGGAGGCCCTGCGCGCGATCCGGGCGGCGGGGCTCGGCGTGGTGCTGGTGACCAACACGACGTCCCGTACCCGGGCGTCGATCGCCGAGACGCTGAGCGGCGCCGGTTTCGACGTGCGCGCCGAGGACGTCCTCACCGCGCCCGCCGTCACCGCCGCCCACCTCGCCGAACACTTCCCGGGCGCCCGCTGCGCGCTGCTCAACAGCGGGGACGTCGCGGAGGATCTCGGCGATGTCACCCTGGTGGACGACGATCCCGAGGTGGTCGTGTTCGGCGGTGCCGGGCCGGAGTTGGACTACGCCTCGCTCAACCGTGCGTTCGGGTTTCTCCAGCGAGGTGCACGGCTGGTCGCCATGCACCGGAACCTGTACTGGCGGACCGACGCCGGCCTGCAACTGGACTCCGGTGCGTTTCTGCTCGGGCTGGAGAAGGCCGCGCACACGGAGGCGGAGGTCACGGGCAAGCCGTCCCGGGCGTTCATCGAGGCGGCGCTGGCCCGGCTGGGGGTGGACGCCGAACAGGCGCTGATGGTGGGCGACGACGTGGAGTCGGACGTGCTCGCGGCGCAACGGGCGGGGCTCACCGGGGTGCTGGTGCGGACGGGGAAGTTCCAGCAGGAGACGCTGGAAGGCGCGAGCGGCACACCGGACCACGTGCTGGACTCTTTCGCGGACCTTCCGGCGCTGCTGGGGCTAGCGCAGTAGCAGTTGCACTCCGCCCACGATCGTCGCCGCGATCACGAGTTGCTCGAAGAGTCGCTGGTTGATCCTGTTCACAGCCCACTTGCCGAACAACGCACCGGGCACGACGAACACCGCGAGCGCCGCGTCAAGGAGCAGCGAGCGCCCGTCGATCAGGCCGAGGCCCGCGCTGAACGGCACCTTGGACACGTTCACGATGAGGAAGAAGAAGGCGGAGGTACCGAGGAAGCCCAGCTTCCGGAAGCCGGCGGACAGCAGGTACATCGACATCACCGGGCCGCCCGCGTTGGCGACCATCGTGGTGAACCCGCCGAGCACGCCGTAGGAGCGGGCTTTGGCGCGGCCCGCGCGCGAGGTGACCTGCTCCGGTGCGTCCCCGGCGTCCGCCGTGCGCCGCCGCCACACCGTCACCCCCGCCATCAGCAGCAGGATCGCACCGATCGAGGTCCGTACGATCCCGTCGTCGGCCCACATCAGGAACACCGTGCCGACCACCACGCCGGCCGCGACGGCCGGGAACAGCCGCCACAGGGTGGGCCAGTGGGCGTGCCGCCGGTAGGTGAGGACGGCGAGCACGTCACCGGCGATCAGGACGGGCAGCAGGACCCCGGTGGAGGCGCGGGCGGGCAGGACCGCTGCGAAGATCGCGAGGCTGACCGTGTTGGCCCCGCTCACCGCGGTCTTGGAGAAGCCGACCAGCAGGGCCGCGAAGGCGAGCGCCGCGAACCCCCAGCCGGATATGTGCCAGAGCGTCATCGTGTTCATGCGGGGACCGATGCTATGTCCGGACAAGCCTCCGGCGTAAGGACCGTCTCGCCAGTTGACCCCCGCCGCGCCCCCGCCGCACCCCTCGCCGCGGCCTCTTGCGCCCGCTATGACCGTTCCGCGTACTGTGCCCGGAGTTCCCGCTTCAGCACCTTCATGCTGGGCCCGAGCGGCATCGCGTCCGTGAACTCCACGCGCCGCGGGTACTTGTGCCGGCCGAGGTGCTCTTTCGACCACTCGGTGATCCCGGCGGCGTCGGGCGCGGTGCCCGGTGCCGGTACGACCACGGCGCAGACCTCCTCGCCGTGCAGTTCGTCGGGCAGGCCGATGACCGCGACCTGGGCGATGCCGGGGTGCCGCATCAGCACCTCCTCGACCTCCCTCGGGTACACGTTGTAGCCGCCGCGGATGATGACGTCCTTCTTGCGGTCGACGATCCGCAGGAAGCCCTGCTCGTCCTTGGTGCCGAGGTCGCCGGTGCGGAACCAGCCGTCGACCAGGGCCTCGGCGGTGGCCTCGGGCCGGCCGAGGTAGCCGGAGAAGACGTTGTGGCCGCGGATGACGACCTCGCCGAGCTCGCCGGGCGGCAGCAGCTCGACGCGGCCCTCCACCTCGGCGCGGGCGATCTCGACGTCGATGCCCCACAGCGGGTGGCCGATGGTGCCGGCCCGGGTGCCGAACACGGGCTGGTTGACGGTGGCCGTCGGCGAGGTCTCCGACAGCCCGTACCCCTCGTAGATCTTCGCCCCGAACGCCTCCTCGAACCGCTCCAGTACGGCGCCCGGGAGCGAGGCCCCGCCGGAGACGCACACGCGCAGGGCGGGCAGCGCGCCGGCGTCCGAGGCGGCCGCGGCGAGGGCTACGAACATGGTCGGCACGCCGTGGAAGGTGTTGACCCCCTCCTTGACCATCAGTTCGATGGCGCGGGCCGCGTCGAAGCGGGGCAGCAGCACGAGCGTGGCGCCCGCCCGCCAGGTGGAGTTGAGCGACACCGTCTGCCCGAAGGCGTGGAACAGCGGCAGCGCGCCGAGGGCGATGTCGTCGACGCGGATGTCGTTGGCGTCGAAGGCGTTGACAGTCGCGTTCATCACGAGGTTGAAGTGGCTGAGCACGGCGCCCTTCGGCACGCCGGTCGTCCCGCTCGTGTAGAAGATCACCGCCGGGTCGTCGACGGCGCGGGTGACGTACGACGGCAGCGGCTCGGCTTCGGCGGCGAGCTTGTCGAACTCCTCACCCAGGACGACCACTTGGACGCCGGTGGCCTCGGCGGCGGACCGGCCGGTCGCCGCCTGGGCCGCATGCACGAGCAGCAGCGTCGCCCCGCTGTCCCTGAGCACGTGCTCGACCTCGCCGGCCGACAACAGCAGGTGGACGGGGACGACGACTCCGCCCGCCGCGGCGACCGCGTAGTAGGCGACCGGGAACTCGGCGGTGTTGGGGGCCATCAGCGCCACCCGGTCACCCGGTCGTACGCCGAGCGCGGTGAGCGCGCCCGCCCGGGCCAGGGCATTGCCCCACACCTCGGCGAAGGACAGCCTCAGGTCCCCCTCGACCAGCGCGGTCTTGTCGGGGCGACGCCGGGCGTTCTCGGCGAGGATGGCGGCGACGGACAGGGTTGCCATGGAGTGCTGCTCCGTTTCCCAGCTGCGGCTCGACTGACCAGATCCCCCCGTCGGAAAAGCGCTAGTGCCGCTCGACCAGCACCGCGCTCCCCTGCCCCACGCCCACGCACATGGTCGCGAGACCCCGTTCGGCGCCCGTGCGCCGCATCCGGTGCAGGAGCGTCGTCAGGATGCGGGCGCCCGAGCAGCCCAGGGGATGTCCGAGGGCGATGGCGCCGCCGGTGGGGTTGACCAGGCCGGGGTCGATGCCCAGCTGGTCGACGCAGGCGAGGGCCTGCGCGGCGAACGCCTCGTTGAACTCGGCCTCCTGGAGGTCCGCGATGTCCCAGCCGGCCCGGGCGAGCGCCTTGCGGGTGGCGGGGACCGGGCCGATGCCCATGACGTCGGGGTGGACCCCGGCGGAGGCGCCGGCGACGTACCGGCCGAGGGACTCCAGGCCCAGTTCGTTGAGGGCCTCCTCGCTGACCAGGAGCAGCCCGGCGGCGCCGTCGTTCATCGGCGAGGCGTTGCCCGCGGTGACCGTGCCGTCCTGCCGGAAGACCGGCTTCAACCTCGACAGCTTCTCCAGCGAGGTGTCCTCGCGGACGCACTCGTCCTGCTCGACCACGATGCCGTCCGGCCGCTCCACGGGCAGGAGTTCGTCGTCGAAGTGCCCGTTCTTGCGTGCGGCGGTGGCGAGTTGGTGGCTGCGCAGGGCGAACTCGTCCTGCCGCGCACGGGAGATGCCGTACCGCTCGGCGACCTCCTCGGCGGTCTCCCCCATGGACAGCAGGCCGTGCAGTTCCTTCATCGCCGGGTTGACCAGGCGCCAGCCGAGCCGGGTGTCGTGGGTCTCGATGCGGTGCGGCAGGACCTCGTCCGGGCGGGGCAGCACGAAGGGGGCGCGGCTCATGGACTCCGAGCCGCCCGCGATCACGATGTCGGCCTCTCCGGCGGCGACGGTCCGGGCGGCGGTGGTGACCGCTTCGAGGCCGGAGGCGCACAGCCGGTTGACGGTGGCGCCGGGCACGGACTCGGGCAGCCCGGCGAGCAGGGCGGCCATGCGGGCGACGTTGCGGTTGTCCTCGCCGGCCTGGTTGGCCGCGCCCCAGTAGACGTCGTCGATCCGGGCCGGGTCGAGGGCGGGTACGTCGGCCACCAGGCGGCGGATGACGGCCGCCGCCAGGTCGTCGGGGCGCACGGAGGACAGGGCTCCACGCAGCTTGCCGATGGGGGTGCGGCGGGCGGCCGCGAAGTGGACGGGACGCACGGCTTCGACTCCTGACCTACGACCGATCGACGGCACTGTCGGTCGGCGGACCACACGGGGACACTTAATTAGCACTGCTAGTTTTGGACTATAGACCGCCGACCGGCTCCCTGGGAAGATCCCCCCGGACCTTCACCGCGTCACCCGGAGGAGACATGCCCCACGTCCGCGAGCACACCCTGGACGGCACCCACGGCCCGGTCGCCGTACGCGAGTGGCCGCACCCGGCACCGCGATACCTGGCCCTGGTGGTGCACGGATACGGCGAGCACGCGGGCCGGTACGACGAGCTGGCCGCCGTACTGACCGGGCACGGGGCGGCCGTGTACGGGCCCGATCACGTCGGCCACGGCAGGTCGGCCGGGGAGCGGGTGCTGATCGAGGACTTCGAGGACGTGGTCAGCGATGTGCACGCGGTGGCGGACCTCGCGCGGGCCGCGCACCCCGGCCTGCCGACGGTCCTGGTCGGCCACTCCATGGGCGGACTGATCTCCGCCCGCTACGCCCAGCGGTACGGCGCCGAGCTGAGCGCGCTGGTCCTGTCCGGGCCGGTGATCGGCGCCTGGGAGCTGCCCGGGCGGCTGCTGGCCCTGCCGGAGATCCCGGACACCCCGGTGAGCCCGGCCGCGCTCTCCCGGGACCCTGCCGTCGGCGCCGCCTACGCGGCCGATCCGCTGGTGTGGCACGGGCCGATGAAGCGGCCGACGGTGGAGGCTTTCGCACGCACTCTGGACACCGTCGACCGGGGCGGTGACATCGGCCCGCTGCCGCTGCTGTGGCTGCACGGGGACGACGACCGCCTGGTGCCACTGCCCGGCAGCCGGACCGGCGTGGAACGGCTGGCCGGCTCACGGCTGACCGAGCGGATCTTCGCCGGAGCGCGGCACGAGGTGTTCCAGGAGACGGACAGAAAGGAGGTCTTCGCCGAGGTGATCCGCTTCCTGGACCGGTCTCTGCCCCGCTGACCAGGCCTGTTTGCTCCCCCGGGCGCTGGGCACCCGCCCTTTCGGACACGACCATACGCAAGCGACGAAAGGGGACGGACGCACCATGACGGTGATGAGGAGCACGCTGCCCGAGGAGGCGCTCGGCCTCACCGGGACCGCCCTGCAGGACACCCTGGTGGACCTGCTCGGTCTGTCGCTGATCGGGAAGCAGGCGCACTGGAACATCGTGGGCCCGCGGTTCCGGTCGATCCACCTCCAGCTCGACGAGGTGGTGGCGACGGCCCGCGCCCACTCCGACACGGTCGCCGAGCGCGCCGCCGCACTGGGCGTGCCCCCGGACGGCCGGCCCGAGACCGTCGCCGCGACCTTCGCGCGGCCCGGCACCAAGGACGGCTGGCTGCGCGACACCGAGGTCGTGGAGCTGATGGTGTCGGCGCTCGAAGCGGTCGTGGGCCGGCTCCGCGAACGGATCGCGGCCACGGCGAAGCCCGACCCCGTCACGCAGGACCTGCTGATCTCCGTCACCGCCGACCTGGAGAAGCAGCGCTGGATGTTCCAGGCCGAGAGCCACCCGCGCGAGACCGCCCCCAGCTAGCACGACACCCCGCACGGAAGGGGAGAGCCATGGTCGACTCCCTCGAACTCGAAGCGCTGTGGGAGGACTTCCACCGCGTGGTGAACATGACCTCGGCGGAGCTCGCGGCCTGGCTGCGGGTCCGGGACGCCGGCGAGGAGACCGAGCCGCTGCCCGAGAAGGCGGGCACGGACACCGGACAGCATGTCCTCGCCATCCTCCAGAAGCGCCGAACCGATCTCACCGACGACGACGTCCGCGTGATGCACCAGGTCGTCGACACGGTCGGAGACCTGGTGGACATGGAGGACGAGCCGGAGCCGGAGACGGCGCCGGAGGACACCCGCCGCCGGCACCGGCTGATGACACTGGGCCACGACCCGCTCAAGCCGTAGCCATGAACCGCGACGAGAAGGTCCTGCGCGAGCTGCTGTCCGCCCACGGGCAGACCTACGCCGACGAGGCGGGCATCGAGCTGAAGGACACCCCTCAGCCGCTGTACCGGCTGCTCGTGTTGTCCCTGCTGCTCAGCGCCCGGATCCGCGCCTCGGTCGCGGTGGCGGCCGCGCAGGCCCTGCACGAGGACCACCTCGACAGTCCGCGCCGCATGGCCGGCGCGGACTGGCAGCAGCGGGTGGACGCGCTCGGCCGCGGCGGCTACCGGCGCTACGACGAGCGCACCGCCACACAACTCGGCGACGGCGCCCAGCTGTTGCTGGACCGCTGGTCCGGCGACCTGCGCCGGCTGCACGAGGAGGCGCACGGCGACACCGGGGAGCTCAGGGAACTGCTCCAGGAGGAGCCGGGCATCGGCCCGGCCGGCGCCGACGTCTTCCTGCGCGAGGCCCAGCGCGTCTGGCACGAGATCGAGCCCTACCTGGACGACAAGGCACTCTCCGGGGCGCAGCGGCTCGGCCTGCCGAAGGACCCGGACAAGCTGACGGAGCTCTCCGGGAACACCGAACCGGCCGTACTGGCGGCCGCGTTGGTGCGGGCCGCGCTCGACAAGGAGGTGGCCGAAGACTGTCTGCGCCGCGCCGGATGATCGTGTCAGACTGCTGCTCGCATCCCGGCGGGAGTGAAGGAGCAGCACGTGACGGGGACCGAGCCGGCCGCGCAGCACATCGACACCACACGGCCGCATCCGGCCAGGGTGTACGACTGGTTCCTCGGCGGCAAGGACAACTACCCCGTCGACGAGCGGCTCGGCCGGCAGATCGCGGCCGTGGACGGGGGCGGCGCTCCGCGGGCCGCCCGCGCCAACCGGGCGTTCATGCACCGGACCACTCGCGCGCTCGCCGAGACCGGCATCCGCCAGTTCCTGGACATCGGCACCGGCATACCGACCGAGCCGAACCTGCACCAGATCGCCCAGTCGGTGGCGCCGGACGCGCGGGTGGTCTACGTCGACAACGACCCGATCGTGCTGGCCCACGCGGGTGCGCTGCTGCGCGGCACCCCCGAGGGTGTGACGGAGTATGCGCAGGCCGACGCCCGCGATCCGCGCGCCGTTCTCGAACAGGCCGCCCACGTCCTGGACTTCGGTCGTCCGGTGGCCCTGTCCCTGATCGCGCTGCTGCACTTCGTCGCCGACGAGGACGGCGCGCACGAGGTGGTGTCGACGCTGGTCGAGGCGCTGGCACCGGGCAGTTGTCTGGTGCTGTCGATGATGACGGCCGACTTCGAGCCGGAGAACGTCCAGAAGGGCATCGCCGCGTACGCCGCGGGCGGGGTGACCCTGGTCGCCCGGTCGCGGGACGAGGTGGCCGCGTTCTTCAAGGGACTCGACCTGCTGGAGCCGGGCGTCGTACCGGTCGACGCCTGGCGCAGCGAACGGGCCGCGGACGACGCGGGCCCGGTCTCGCTGTACGGCGCAGTCGGCATCCTCCGCTGACCGGCACCGCCCGGGGCGCGCACACCGCTACCCGGTGATCCCCAGCACGTGGGCGACGGTGCGCAGCACGCCGTTGTCGTTGTTGGACGGGGCGAGGTGGCGGGCCCTGCCGACGACCGCCGGGTGGGCGCCCGCCATCGCGAAGGACCACTCGGCGGCGTCGAGCATCTCCAGGTCGTTGAGATAGTCGCCGAAGACCATGGTCTGCGCGGGCGTGATGCCGAGCGCCCGCTGGAGACCGCGCAGCGCGGTGCCCTTGTTGGCGGTGCGGTTCATCACGTCCACCCAGTGCTCGCCGGAGACGACGACCTGGTGGGTGGCGGTGAACTCCGCCAGGGCCGGGGCGGTGGAGTGCTCGGCGGACCCGAAGTCGAACAGCGCGACCTTGATCACGTCGTCGTCGACGGCGGTGACGTCCTCGACGATCCGGTGCACGGCGTAGTACTTGCGTACCTCCGCCAGGAACGCCTCGTCGGTCCGCTCGACGTACGCCGCCCGCTTGCCGCACACCACGGCGCCGACGTCCACGCCGTCCGCGACCAGCCGCCGTACCGTACGGGCCACCCCGGCGGCGACGGCCCCGTCCATCGTGTCGGAGCTCAGCTCCACGCCGTCGCGGACCACGTACGTGCCGTTCTCCGCGATGAACACCATGCCCTCGGCGACCTGGGCGAACTGCTCGGCCAGCGTGGCGTACTGGCGGCCGCTCGCGGGGCTGAACAGCACGCCCCGCCGGCGCAGCTCGGCGAGCATCGGCCACAGCCCGTCGGGGATCCGCTTGGCGTCGTCCAGCAGCGTGCCGTCCATGTCGGTGACGATCAGCCGGATGTCGGCGGGGCCCGCGGGCAGGCCGGGGGTGTCGAGGAGGGGCGTGGGCGTGGCGGGCATGTCCTGCTTCCGGTCGGGGACGGCGTACCGGTCCAGTGTTCCTCATGGGCCGGGACATCCCGGAGCCGCCCCGAACCGCTCACGGTGTGCGGTTTCCCGGGACAGCGCGATCACCGGGCGGCACAATGACGACGGAGGACCGAGAACCGGAGAAGGGCGGCGACGTGACCGAGGGCCACTCCCCGACGGCCGGACCGGAAAGGCTGAACACCTCCGTGGCGCACAACGCCCGGGTGTGGAACTACTGGATCGGCGGCAAGGACAACTACGAGGTCGACCAGCGGGTCGGTGAGCACGTCGCCGGGATGTTCCCGGTGATCCGGGCGGTGGCCCGCGCGGACCGGGAGTTCCTGGCCCGGGCGGTACGGTTGCTGACCGCCGAGCGCGGGATGCGGCAGTTCCTGGACGTGGGCACCGGCCTGCCGACCGTCGAGAACACCCACGAGGTCGCGCAGCGGATCGCCCCCGAGTCACGGGTCGTGTACGTCGACAACGACCCGATCGTGCTCGTGCACGCCCGTTCGCTGCTCACCAGCTCCCCCGAGGGCGTCACCGACTACGTCGACGCCGATGTGCGCGACCCCGACGGCATCCTGTTGCGCGCGTCCGAGACCCTGGACCTGACCCGGCCGGTCGCGCTGATGATGCTGGGCATCCTGAACTTCGTCCTGGACACCGGCGAGGCCCGGGACATCGTGCGTCGGCTCATGGCGGCGCTGCCCTCGGGCAGCCACCTGGTGCTCACCCACCCGACCTACGACAGTGACGTGGGCGGCGAGGGCAACCGGGCCGCGATGGAGTTCTGGAACGCCAACGCCACCCCGCCGATCACCGCCCGCAGCCGGGCGGAGATCACCGGCTTCCTCGACGGCCTGGAGGTGCTCGAGCCGGGTCTGGTGCCCTGCTCGCAGTGGCGCGCCGAGACGGAATCCGCCGCCGCTGTGCCGCAGTTCGGTGCCGTGGCCGTGAAACCCTGAGGCCGGCACGGACGACCGACGCCGAGAAGGACGCGGGCGGGACCGACGTCGAGGAGGACGCGGGCGGGACCGACGCCGAGGAGGACGTATGGCCGAGGAGGACCTATGACCACCCTTGCCGACCCTGTGCCCGGCGGGCGTCCGGAGGATCTGCGCCGGGTCGTGGGACTCACCGCCGACCTCGCCGCGCGGGGCGTGCGCGGGATCGTGCTGGCCTATGTGGACACCGCGGGTGTCTGCCGGGTGAAGACGATCCCGACGGCGCGGCTGGAGGCGGCCGTGTCCTGGGGTGTCGGCATGTCCCCGGTGTTCGACACCTTCCTGGCCAAAGACTCGATCGTCACCACCGACGTCCTCGGCTCCCCCGACGGTGACCTCAGGCTCTACCCGGACCTGGACCAGCTGGTGGAACTGGCCGGGCAGCCCGGCTGGGCGTGGGCGCCGGTGGACCGGATCACCCAGGAGGGAGAGCGCCACCCCGGCTGTGCCCGAACCTTTCTGCGCCGGATCGTCGCCGACGCCGCCGAGCGGCACGGCCTCGCCTTCAAGGCGGCGATCGAGGTCGAGTGGGCGGTAGGGCTCGGTTCGGCACCTCCCGGGGAGTTCGTGCCGGCGGTGTCCGGACCGGCGTACGGGGCGATCCGGCAGGTCGAGCTGGGCGACTACGGCGCCGATCTGCTGGCCGCGTTCGACGCCCAGGGCGTGCCCGTCGACCAGCTCCATCCCGAGTACGCCGCCGGGCAGTTCGAGGTCTCGGTGGGCGCGCTGGACCCGGTGGCGGCGGCCGACCGCAGCGTGCTGGTCCGGCAGACGATCCGGGCGGTCGCACAGCGGCACGGACTCAGGGTGTCGTTCGCGCCCGCGGTGTCCGCCGAGGGCGTCGGCAACGGCGGCCATGTCCACCTGTCCTGCTGGCGCGAGGGTGTGAACCTGCACGCCGGCGGGGAGCGCCGCTACGGCATGACACCCGATGCGGAGTCCTTCGCCGCGGGGATCCTGGGCCGCCTGCCCGCGCTGACGGCGATCACCGCGCCGAGCCCCGCCAGCTATCTGCGGCTCAAACCGTCCCAGTGGGCGGGGGTCTTCACCGCCTGGGGCCGGGAGACCCGCGAGACCGCGCTGCGCGTGATCACCGGCTCGGCGGGCCGCCGGGAGCAGGAGGCCAACCTGGAGGTGAAACCGGTCGACCTGGCCGCCAACCCCTATCTCGCCCTCGGCTGTGTCGTCGCCGCAGGCCTGGACGGGATCGACTCGTCCCTCTCCCTCCCCGAGGAGATCACGGGCGACCCGGCCCGGTACTCCCCGGACGAGGCGGCGGCTCTCGGCGTACGGCGGCTGCCCGAGTCGCTGCCCCGGGCCGCCCGGGAGTTCCGGGCCGACGAGGTGCTGCGGGCAGCGCTGGGCCCGGTGCTCGCGGACGCGGTGACCGCCGTACGGCTCGGCGAGGCGGCGGCCGTCGACGGCTTGGACGACGCCCGGGTGGCGGCGGCCTACCGCTGGGTGTACTGACCATGGCCACGCCGGGACCGGTCCACGAAGCCCTCGCCGAGCTGGAGCTGGTGGACCACCACTGCCACGGCGCCGTGACGGCCGGCCTCGCGCCCGAGGAGTTCGCCTCGCTGTTGACCGAGGGCGGGGCCTGGCCCGGTGTCTCGCCCTTCGACACCCCGGCCGGCGTGGCCGTACGCCGCCACTGCGCGCCCCTGCTGGACCTGCCCCGGCACGCGCCGCCGGCCGACTATGCGGCCCGCCGCGCGGAACTGGGCCCGCAGGAGACCAACCGCCGCTTCCTGCGGGCCGCGGGAGCCGGGGTGTTCCTCGTGGACACCGGCTACGCCCCGCATCCGCTCACCACCCCGGCCGAGCTGGCGGAGGCCTCCGGCGCCGCCGCGTTCGAGGTCGTACGCCTGGAGCAGGTGGCGGAGGCGGTGGCCGCGCGGGGCGTCGAGCCGGGCGAGTACGCGGCCCGCTTCCGTGCCGCCGCCGAGGACGCCGTACGCCGGCCGGGCGTGGTGGCGGTGAAGTCGGTGGCCGCCTACCGCACCGGCTTCGCCCTGGACCCGGCGCGCCCGGCGGACAGCGAGGTGACCGAGGCCGCCCGGCGCTGGCTCGCGCACGGCGGCCGGCTCACCGATCCGGTCCTGGTCCGGCACCTCCTGTGGACCGCCGTGGACCTCGGCCTGCCGCTGCAACTGCACACCGGCTTCGGCGACGCCGACCTGCGGCTGCACCACGCCGACCCGGCCCTGCTGACCGACTGGCTGCGGCTGACGTCCGGCACGGTCCCGGTGCTGCTGCTGCACTGCTGGCCGTACCACCGCCAGGCCGCCTACCTTGCCGCGGTGTTCGAACAGGTGTACCTGGACGTGGGGCTCGCCCTGCACCACACGGGCCCGGCCCGCTGCCGGGCGGTGCTGGAGGAGGCGCTGGAGATCACCCCGTTCCGGAAGCTGCTGTACAGCTCCGACGCCTACGGGGTGGCCGAATTCCACCACCTCGGCGCCCTGTGTTTCCGGCAGGGGCTCGCCGGTCTGCTCCAGGCCCGCGTCGACGCCGACGAGTTGAGCCTGCCCGACGCCCTGCGGATCGCGGCCTGGACCGGCCGTGACAATGCCCTGCGCCTCTACGGACCGCCCGTATCCGACCCGGCCCGCGATCCCAGCGGACGCCCCACCCGGAAAGTATGATCAAGCAATGTCTGACATGACCGAGACGACGCCCGGCTGGCTGAGCAGCGACGAGCTGGAAATGGCCAGGGCCCGGATGCCGATCCTGTACGTCGAGGCCGTGCCCGTGCGCGTGGACGACAGCGGCGAAGTCACCAGCATCGGTGTGCTGCTGCGGATCGGCCCGGACGGGACGGTCAGCCGGACCCTCGTGTCCGGCCGTGTCCTGCACCACGAGCGGGTCCGCGACGCCCTGCTGCGCCACCTGGAGAAGGACCTCGGCCCGGTGGCGCTGCCCCGTGTCCCCCCGTCCCTGCAGCCGTTCATGGTGGCGGAGTACTTCCCCACGGCGGGCATCACGCCCTACCACGACCCGCGCCAGCACGCGGTGTCCCTCGCCTACATCGTCCCGGTCACCGGCGACTGCCGCCCCCGGCAGGACGCGCTGGACCTCGTATGGTTCAGCCCGCAGGAGGCCGCCTCCCCGGCGGTGCAGAGCGAGATGCCGGGCGGGCACGGGGTGCTGCTGAAGCAGGCGCTCGCGCACGTGGGTCTGAGCTTCTGACGCCGGCGGCCGCCTGACCTGCCTGTCTATCAGGCCGGTCAGGCCGCCGACCAGGGGTTTCCCCGACGCGTTCAGGTTGCGTTCAGGTCCGCGGCGGCCCGTGGCAACAGCTGCACCAGAAGCCCCAAAACAATGGCAAAGGCATCTGGGACAAGGTCAGTTGGCCGTGCGAAGGTGCGGACCATGAGCACAGAGCACGTCCTGGACGACCGCCCCCGCGGGCATGTACGCGCGCGCATACGTGAGAGCGCGAACAAGGTGCCGGAGATCACGGTCTACTTCTGGATCATCAAGGTCCTCACCACCGGCATGGGCGAGACCGCCTCCGACTTCCTCGCCCACCTGCTGGGACCGATCCCGGCGGTCGGTCTCGGCGGCCTCGCCTTCGTCGCCTCGCTCGTGCTCCAGTTCGCCGTCCGCCGCTACGTGGCCTGGATCTACTGGACGGCGATCGTCATGGTCAGCGTGTTCGGCACGATGGCCGCGGACGTGCTCCACGTCGGCCTCGGCGTCCCGTACACCCTGTCCACCCCGCTGTTCATGATCGCCCTGGCCGCCGTCTTCGCGCTCTGGTACGCGTCCGAGCGCACTCTGTCCATCCACTCCATCCGCACCCGGCGCCGCGAGCTCTTCTACTGGGCGGCCGTCCTCGCCACGTTCGCGCTGGGCACCGCCGCGGGCGACCTCACCGCGACGATCGGCCTCGGCTACCTGGGCTCGGTCGCCCTGTTCGCCGTGGCGATCTGCGTGCCGGCCTTCGCCCACCGCGCCGGCCTGCTGGGCGCGGTGACCGCGTTCTGGACGGCGTACGTCATCACCCGCCCGCTCGGCGCGTCCCTCGCCGACTGGATGGCCGTGAGCAAGCGCGACGGCCTGGGCTGGGGCCTGGGCCCGGTGACGCTGGCCTGGACGGTGGCCATTCTCGCGCTGGTCGGCTACCTCGCCGTGTCGCGTAGGGACGTCCGGACCGCCTGAAGCCGCCCGCAGCACGCAAAGGGGCCTCGCCCGGCAGCGCCGGCGAGGCCCTTTCCCGTGCGGTGCCGGCCGCCGTCACACCGCCCGCCCGGGGCACCGATGCCACAATCGAAGGTGATGTCGACGTCCCGCACGCGCAGGGGCCGGGTCAGGAGGCCGGAATGGCGGGAGAGAAGGCGGGGAGACAGTCCAGCCAGGCGTACCTCCCCGACCTGCACATGCGGCTGCGCTCCGAGGTGCGCCGGATCGACGATCAGTTGCGCGCCCTGCTGTCCTCCATGGACCGGCTGCAGGGCCTGCTGGACGCGGTGGTCGCCATCAGCCGCGAGGTGGAGCTGCCTGCCGTGCTGCACCGCATCGTGACGACCGCCATGGACCTGGTCGGCGCCCGCTACGGGGCCCTGGGGGTGCTCGACGAGTCCGGAAAACACCTGGACCAGTTCATCTCGGCCGGTCTGCCCGGGCCGGAACGCGAAGCTCTGGAGAGGGCCGGACTGCCTCGCGGTCTGGGCGTCCTCGGCCACCTGATCAGCAACCCCGCCCCCCTGCGGGTCGACGACATCCAGGGGCATCCCTCTTCCGCCGGCTTCCCGCCCGGCCACCCGCGCATGCGCACCCTGCTCGGTGTCGCCATCAGCGTGCGCGGGGAGATCTACGGCGACCTCTACCTCGCCGAGCGGAGCGACGGACAGCCCTTCGACGAGCACGACGAGAACGTCGTCGTCGCCCTGGCCAGCGCCGCCGGTATCGCGATCGAGAACGTCCGTCTGTTCGAACGCATTCGCGTCGGAGCCGAGCAGTTCCAGCGGCTTCTGCTGCCCACGCTGCCCGACCTGCGGCCGTTCACCGCCGCCGCCATCTACCGGCCCGCCGCCGAGCCGAGTCAGCTCGGCGGGGACTGGTACGACGCCATCCCGCTGCCCGACGACGTCGTGGCGGTCGTCATCGGCGACGTGGCCGGCCATGATCTGCAGGCCGCGGCCGCCATGGCCGCCACCCGCAACATGCTGCGTGCTCTCGTGTTCGACCAGAGAAGTCCGCCCGGCGCGGTCCTCACCCAGCTCGACCGGACCCTGGAGTCGGTCGAGAACCGCTGCGTCACGACCACCGTCCTGGCCCGCATCGAGCCGGAGGGGCCGGGATGGCGACTGCGCTGGAGCAGCGCGGGCCATGTCCCGCCCCTGCTGGTCACCCGCGAACGCCACGTGGTCTGTCTGCTCGCCGAGCCCGGACTGCCGCTCGGTGTCGACACCGAGCAGCCCCGCCCGGACCACTCCCGCATCCTGCCCCCGGAAGCCACCGTCGTCTTCTTCACCGACGGGCTGATCGAGCATCCCCACCGCGCCGTCGACGAGAGTCTGAGCGAACTCGCCGGTCTCGCAGCGGTCCATGCCGGCCTGCCCCTGCCGGAGTTCGTCGAGGCACTGGCCGACCACCACCCCAGCGACGGTCACGACGACATGGCCATCCTGGCCCTGCGCACCCCACCCGCCTGACCCCTCTGGGGCACCCCGCTCGGTGCCGCTCACTGGCCGGTCGGCCTGCCGTGGAGGATCCGGGGGATCCGGCGGATGATGGTTTTCGGAGCGGTGTCAAGTCGGAGGTCGCCCGATGACTGTCGCGCGGCATCAAGGGGTCCGGCGCGGTGGTCGGGACTTCCTGGAGATCTGTGTCATCGCCGCGCTGTACTACGGCTCGGCCAGGCTGGGGCTGCTCCAGCAGCTGGTGCGCGGACAGGTCACCCCCTTGTGGCCACCGAGCGGTATCGCGGTCGCGAGCCTGCTCCTGCGCGGCCCGCGGGTCTGGCCGGGTATCGCGCTCGGCGCGTTCCTGGTCAACATCTCGCTGGGGCCGTCACTCCCGGCCGTGCTCGCCATCGCGGCAGGGAACACCCTCGCGCCCCTGTGCTCCTACGTTCTGCTCCGCCGCACGGGCTTTCGCGAGGACCTGGACCGGCTGCGGGACGCGCTCGCACTGATCTTCCTCGGCGCGTTCACCGGGATGCTGGTCAGCGCGACGACGGGCAGCGGAACCCTGGTCCTCGCCGGGGTGCTGGACCCCGGCGACTTCTGGCCGACGTGGTCGGTCTGGTGGACCGGCGACGCGATGGGCGTCCTGGTGGTCACGCCGGTCCTGCTGGTCCTGCGCTCGGTAGGCCGGCCGAGGAACGCCCGGCCGTCCCGGTGGGCGGAGGGTCTGCTGCTCGCGGCGGCCACGGCCGGCGTCGGATTCCTCATGACCAGCCACGCGCCCCTGCTGTTCCTCGGCTTCCCGCTGCTGATCTGGGCGGCCTTCCGCTTCCAGCTGGCCGGGGCCGCGCCCTGCGCGCTGGCCGTGTCGACCTTCGCGATCATCGCCGGTGCCGAGAGATCGGGCCCGTTCGCCGGTCATGACCTGCTCACCAAGATGATCACCCTGCAGGCCTTCAACGGTTCTGCCGCGCTGACCGCGCTCCTGCTCGCGGCGGTCATCAGCGAGCGGACGCAGACCCAGCGGGAGATCGCGCGGGCCTGCGGGCAGCTCGCCGACATGGCAGCCAAGATCGCCACCGGCAACCACCACCCGATGGTCCCCGACACGGAGCGCGAGAAGGAGCCGGCCGACCCGCAGACACGACAAAGGCCGCCCCCTCATCCCTGAGAAGACGGCCTCCGACCGGCAGAAAAGCTGGTCGGGACGACAGGATTTGAACCTGCGACCCCTTGACCCCCAGTCAAGTGCGCTACCAAGCTGCGCCACGTCCCGGTGCCGTTTGACCTGGGGTTTCCCCGGTCGAAACGCGCAGGGAAACAATACCGCACTCAGCTCGGTGGTCGCGCACCGATTTCCCGGTTGACCTCAAGCTTGCTTGAGGTTGCACGATCGTGAATATGACGATCACAGCGGACGAAAACCGCACGTACGGCTACGACGACCTGCCCGGCCTGATGAGTCTGATGACCGGCGACGAGAAGCACGGGCCGGCGGCCACCTCCACCCTCGACGTGCTGTGGGTGCTGTACGACCGGGTGCTCCGGGTGACGCCGGAGCGGCTGGAGGATCCGGTCCGGGACCGGTTCCTGCTGAGCAAGGGGCACGGGCCCATGGCGTACTACGCCGTGCTGGCCGCGAAGGGATTCGTGCCGGCGGACTGGCTGCCCGGGTTCGGGTCGTACGACTCCCCGCTCGGGCATCACCCCGACCGGGTGCTGGTGCCGGGTGCCGAGATCGGCAGCGGCTCGCTCGGGCACGGGCTGCCGATCGCGGTGGGCAGCGCGCTGGGGCTGCGGGCGCAGGGGCTGCACGATCCGGCGGTCTGGGTGCTGATCGGGGACGCCGAACTGGACGAGGGCAGCAACCACGAGGCGATCGCCTTCGCCGGGCCCGCCGGACTGGAACGGCTGCACACGGTCGTGGTCGACAACTCCTCCGCCAGCCACGGCCTGCCCGGCGGGATCGCCGCCCGGTTCGAGGCGGCGGGCTGGTCGGCGGTGACCGTCGACGGGCGCGATCACGAAGCGCTGTACGCCGCGTTCACCGCGCCGCATCCCGGGCGGCCACACGTGGTCGTGGCCCGCGTCGAGCCGAAGAACGCCTGACTTTCACCGCTCCTTGGAAAGGGCTCAGCTTCATGGACACCATGCGTGACCGTTTCGCCCCCGTCGTCTCCCGGCTGCTGGACGAGGACCCGCGCGTCGCGGTGGTCCTCGCCGAGATCGGCAAGGACGGCTTCCGCGAGGCCATGGCCCGGCATCCCGACCGGGTCATCAACGTCGGCATCCGCGAGCAGCTGCTGGTCGGAACGGCGGCGGGGCTGGCGCTGACCGGGCTGCGCCCCGTGGTGCACACCTTCGCCAGCTTTCTCGTGGAGCGGCCGTTCGAGCAGGTCAAGCTGGATCTCGGGCACCAGGACACCGGGGCGGTGCTGGTGAGCGCGGCCGCCTCGTTCGACTGGCCGGCCGGTGGCTACACGCACATGGCGCCGGGCGATGTGGCGCTCCTCGACACGCTGGACGGCTGGACCGTGCATGTGCCCGGGCACCCGGACGAGGCCGAGACACTGCTGCGCCACGCGGTCGCCGCGGGCGACGACAAGGTGTACGTACGACTGTCCGTGCAGGCCAACCGGCAGGGGCAGCTGAGCGACGGCAAGCACCTCGTCACCGTCCGGGAGGGCCGCCGGGGTGTGGTCCTCGCCGTGGGGCCGATGCTGGACTCGGTCCTCGCCGCCACGGAGGGCCTGGATGTGACTGTCCTGTACGCGACGACCGTACGGCCCTTCGACGCGGCCGGTCTGCGCCGGGCCACGGAGGCGGCGGGCACCGATGTCGTCCTGGTCGAGCCGTACCTCGCGGGCACCTCGACGACCGCGGTGAGCGAGGCCCTCGCGGACGTGCCCCACCGCATCCTGGGTCTCGGCGTCGGCCGCCGCGAGCTGCGCCGCTACGGGACGGTTGAGGAGCACATCGCCGCGCACGGGCTGGACCCGGCGGGCTTGCGGGAGCGGATCGGGCGGTTCGTGGCGCCCGCTCACCGGGCCGGTTGAGCGCTGTACGCGACTGCGGGTGCGTCGGGGCTGGTCGCGCAGTTCCCCGCGCCCCTGGGGGTTGCAGCCGCCGCACCTGCATTCGCGCCGTGACTGCGGGCAGTCGTGACCGCGGGCAGTCGTGCCGCCGGGGCGGGACAGGTGGGCTCAGCGGCACGCTGCAGGCGCCGGCAAGCGACCCCGGCCCTCGGCCGGCACCAGCGCAGAGGCGCACAGCAGCACTCGGCGCCTGCACAGGCCCTGCGGTCAGTGCGCGGGGCTCGTGTCGGCGCGCACCAGGTTCCGTATCGCCGGAACCGCGAGCAGGGCCACGGCCACCGCCAGGCTGGCCCCGGCGGAGATCAGCAGGACATGCCCGGTGCCGAGCGCACCGGCCGCCGGGCCCGCCAGGGCCTGGCCGACCGGCATCATGGCGAGGGAGCCGGCCACGTCGTAGGCGTGGATGCGGTTGAGGACGTCCGGCGGGACCTGGGTCTGCACGCTGGTCGCCCACATCACGCCCCAGAACGACGTCCCGGCGCCCGCCACGGCCGCTCCCGTCGCCATCGCCGGCACGCCGAGGCCCGCGCCGACGGCCGCGGGGAAGCCGAAGAAGGCGAACAGGGAGAGCGCGCCGGCGCGGAGCATGCGGCGGGGCCGCAGCCGGAGGGCGAGCAGGCCGCCGACGACCGTGCCTGCACCGAGGGCGGAGTTGACCAGGCCGTAGGCGCGTGGGCCGTGCCGCTGGACGACCTCCGTGGCGACGAGGGGGACGGTCGGGCCCCAGACGGCGATCATGTACAGGCACCAGACGGCGATCACCCCCCACAGCCAGGTCCGGGATCTGAACTCCCGCCAGCCCTGGACCAGTTCGGCCCGGAAGGCAGGCATCCCTCGGCCGGTGGCGGCACGGGCGCCCCCGGGGAGCGGGGGCAGCCGGAGCAGCAACAGGCACAGGGCGCTCGTCGCGTACGTGGCGGCGTGCGCGGCGAACACCCCGCCGGGCGAGGCGAAGCCGACCAGAAGCCCGGCGACGGCCGGACCGGCGAGCTGGGCGGCGGACTCGGCGATGCGGATCGCGCCGTTGGCGCCCTGGATGTCGGCAGCCAGCCGGGGCACCGTACTGGCCACGCCCGGCTGGAACACCGCGCCCGCCACGCCGTTGGCGAAACCGATCGCGCAGATCTGCCACAGCACCACATGCCCGGCGAAGAACAGGCCCGCGGCCAGGGACTGGGTGACGAGCCGGACGAGGTCGGCGCCGATCATCAGCCTGCGGGTGCTGAACCGGTCGGCGATGACCCCGCCGAAGACGACGAGACCGGCGAACGCCGCCGCCGTCGAGGCCATGGCGAGGCCGACCGCGCCCGCGCCGTACCCGTGTTCCAGCAGGCCTGCGGCGAGGGCCACGGGCAGCATGGTGTCGCCGAGGCGGGCGACGGCACGGGCCACGAAGAACAGGGCGAAGTCCCGTGACCAGACGGCCCGCCGGCCAGTCTCCGCGCCACCCGCCCCGCGCGTGCCGACGTCGTGCCGTGAGTCCGTTCCCGTCATCGCGGATGCTCCCTCCCCGTCGCCCCCTGCGGTGCCCCGCCCCTCCGCGCCGCGCGGGATCATGCCACGCCCGGCTCGCGCCCACGGGGTATTTTCACTCCGCGGGCGGCAGCCCCAACTCGGGGTGGTCGTCGAGGAGTCGGGGCGGGGCGGCCTGCCGCCAGGAGTCGGCGAGGATGGCGCGCAGCTCGTCCTCGTCCTCCAGCGCGGCGAGTCTCGCTCTGACCCAGGCGAACTGGGCCTCGTGGTCGGCGATCCAGAACTTGTCCGGCTCGGCCAGCACCAGTTCGTCGCGCTCCTCCTTGGGGCAGCGCACGGCGATGGACGTCTCGTCCTCGGGCAGGGTCGCGAACATCTTCCCGGCCACCCGGAACGTGGGCATGTTCCAGGCGATCTTCTCCGTGGTGTCCGGCAGGGACAGGGCGGTACGGCGTACGTCTTCGGCATCCGGCATGCAACGCACCGTAGCGCCTGCCACTGACAGTCACCCGGTCGGCGGCTCCAGCCGCTTGTAGTACAGCGTCGTCGGCCGCAGTTCGCCCGCGGGACTCGCCGCGTAGCCGGGGATGACGCCGGCCCGGGTCCAGCCGGCCGAGCGGTAGAGGTGCTCGGCGGGGCTGCCGGTCTCGGTGTCGAGGTGGAGCAGGGTGATGCCCGCGGCAGCGGCGGCGGCCTCGGCGGTGGTGAGGAGGCGGCGGCCGAGGCCCTGTCCGCGCGCGGAGCGGTCCACCATCAGTTTCACCAGTTCCGCGCGGTGGCGGCTGGTCGGCTTGTCGGGGTAGGCCAGGCTCACGGTGCCCATCGGCCGGCCGGTGCCGTCGAGTGCCGCCCAGACGGCGAGCCGGCCCGCCGCCGCCGCCTCGGCCCGCTCCCGCCACCAGGCGGTGGCCTCCTCGTGCGTGAGCGCCGCTAGGAAGCCGACCGAGGCGCCGCCGGACACGGTGTCCGTCAGCAGTGCCGCCAACTCCCCCGAGCGCCGCCGTACTTGTGCGGCGTTCCAGCGCTCCACCCTCACGGCCGCACCACCGCCAGCACATACCGTGCCTCGACGGGGCCGGCGCAGCGGAACCGGGTCGGGCCGAAGACGCGCATCCGCAGGCAGTCTCCGGGGTCCAGGTGATGGACCTGCTCCCCGTCGGTCACCTCCAGGGCGCCGTCGAGCACCCACAGATGCTGTTCCAGGCCGGTCACGGGCGGTCGGTCGTAGGCGATGTCGGCGCCCGGAGCGAGCCGGCCCTCGACCAGTTCGCCGCGGAGCCCGGCGTGCGGCGGGGACACGGACCGCCGGACGAACCCGGAGCCGCGGTCCTCCCAGACCTGCTGGTCGGCGGCCCGGACCAGCGGCGCGGGTGCCGCCTCGACCTCGCTGAGCAGCTGGGACATGGTGCGGCCGTAGACGTGGCAGAGCCGGTTCAGCAGGGCGGCGGTGGGGCTGATCTCCGCCCGTTCGGCGCGCGACAGGGTGGACCTGCTCACCCCGCTGCGCTCGGCCAGCTCCCCCAGGGACCAGCCGTGCACGGCGCGCAGCTCGGCGAGGCGGGCGCCGAGCCGGGCGTCGACGGGGTCCGGGGCCGATGCGACATCATCCCGTTTCATATCAGGGATGCTATCCCATATATGAAACAGTACGGGCCACGCGTGCGGCGCGCTGCCTCTCTCCCGCGGTCTTCCTCATCCCCGCCCGCCGAACGCCGCCAGCGTCCGCTCGAGCATCGGCAGCGCCCGCACCACCCGGCGGGAGCGGATCAGCAGGTCCCAGGCGGGCTCGAACTTCTTCCAGCCGCCCGCGTGGGCCAGGTGCCGCAGCCGTTCGTGCCGGCCCGGCTGGGGCGCCGAGCCACGCCAGATGCTGGACCAGCGGTAGAACTCGCGGTAGGCCCGCCAGTAGCCGTCCTCCAGCTGACGCGGAGATGTCGGGGCCGTCCTGGTCGAGCCCGAAGACGAAGCCGGCGTTGATCATCACCCCGGCCTCGTGCAGGCGCCGTACCGCGGCCGCGTAGTCGGTGCCGATGTTCTGGTTCTTGCGCCGTTCGGCGAGGTTGGCGTCGTTGACCGTCTCGAAGCCGACGAACAGGCTGCGCAGGCCCGCCTCCACCGCCCGCTCCAGCAGGCCGGGCTTGAGCACCGAGTTGACCGTGCCCGCCGCCTGCCACAGCCGGCCCATCCCCCGCATCCCGTCGGACAGGGCCGGGAGGATCAACGTCACACGCATGACCTCCCGGACTGCGTGCGGCCGATGGCCGGTTCCCTACGCCAGGGCCGCCTCCCGCAGCGCGTCCAGCACCGGGCGGATCAGCGGATGCCCCTCGGCGCCGCGGCGTACGGCGGCGAAGACGCGGCGGGTCGGAGCCACGCCGTCGACAGGGCGTACGACGACGCCGGTGAGGTCCATGCCGTTCAGCGCGGAGCGCGGTACGAGGGCCACGCCCGCGTCGGCCGAAGCGAGCGCGACGACCGCGCGGAAGTCGTCGGAGGAGTGCTCCAGACGGGGCTGGAAGCCCGCGCTCTCGCAGGCCAGGACGACCACGTCGTGGCAGGGATTGCCGGGGTACGGGCCGATCCAGGGGTCCTTGGCCAGCTCGGCGAGTGGGACCTCGGCAGCGTCCGCGAGACGGTGGCCGACGGGTACGACCGCGTCGAACGGCTCGGCGTAGAGCGAGACGTGGGTGAGCCGGGGGTCGTCGGCGGGCGGGGCGCCCCGGTACTCGACGGCGACCGCCACGTCGACCTGCCGGTCCAGGACCATGGGCAGGCTGGCGTCGCCCTCGGCGTCCTGGACGCGGATGCGGATGCCGGGCGCGGTGTCCGCGAGCCGGGCCACGGCCGGGGCCACGACCTGGGCGATGCCGGTCGCGAAGGCCGCCACGGTGACCGTGCCCGCCTCACCCGAGCCGTAGGCGGCCAGCTCCGCCTCGGCCCGCTCCAGCTGGGCGAGGACCGCGTTGGTGTGGTTGAGCAGGATCTCGCCGGCCGCAGTGAGCCGTACGCCCTTGGCGCTGCGCTCGACCAGGCGGTGGCCGGTCTCCTGCTCCAGGGCCGTGAGCTGCTGGGACACGGCCGAGGGGGTGAGGTAGAGGGCGGCGGCCGCCGCGGTGACCGTGCGGTGGTCGGCCACCGCACGGAGGATGTGGAGCCGCCGTGCCTCGATCATGGGGTCAATTATCGCAAGGCGTCCGCCCTGCTCAGGCCTCCAGCTCGGCGCGCGCGGCGACGAAGGCGTCCACCGCGCGGTTGACGTCCTCGGTGGAGTGTGCGGCGGACAGCTGGACGCGGATGCGGGCCTGACCCTGCGGGACGACCGGGTAGGAGAAGCCGATCACGTACACACCGCGCTCCAGCAGCAGCTCGGCCATGCGGCCCGCCTTCGTCGCGTCGCCGATCATCACGGGGGCGATGGCGTGGTCGCCGGGGAGGATGTCGAAGCCCTCCTCGGTCATGCGGCGGCGGAACAGGGCGGTGTTCTCGCCCAGCCGGACCCGCAGGTCGTCGGCGGACTCCAGCAGGTCGAGGACCTTCAGGGAGGCGGCGGCGATCACCGGGGCCAGGGTGTTGGAGAAAAGGTACGGGCGCGAGCGCTGGCGAAGCAGGGCGACGATCTCGGCGCGGGCGGCGACATAGCCGCCGGAGGCGCCGCCGAGGGCCTTGCCGAGGGTGCCGGTGATGATGTCGACGCGGTCCATGACACCGTGCAGCTCGGGGGTGCCGCGGCCGGTGGGGCCGACGAAGCCGACGGCGTGCGAGTCGTCGACCATGACCATCGCGTCGTAGCGGTCGGCGAGGTCGCAGATCTCGCGCAGCGGGGCCACATAGCCGTCCATCGAGAAGACGCCGTCGGTGACGATCAGCCGGCGCCGCGCGTCGGACGCCTCCTTGAGCTTCGCCTCCAGGTCGGCGAGGTCACGGTTGGCGTAGCGGTAGCGGCGGGCCTTGGACAGGCGGATGCCGTCGATGATCGAGGCGTGGTTCAGGGCGTCGGAGATCACCGCGTCCTCCTCGCCGAGCAGCGTCTCGAAGACACCGCCGTTGGCGTCGAAGCAGGAGGAGTACAGGATCGTGTCCTCCTGGCCGAGGAACGCGGAGAGACGGGCCTCCAGCTCCTTGTGCACCTCCTGGGTGCCGCAGATGAAGCGGACGGAGGCCATGCCGTAGCCCCAGCGGTCCAGGGCCTCGTGGGCGGCGGCGATCACCTCGGGGTGGTCGGCGAGGCCGAGGTAGTTGTTGGCGCAGAAGTTGAGGACCTCGCCGGGGCGGCCGCCGGCGGTGACGTTGACGGTCGCGGACTGCGGGGTGCCGATGACCCGCTCGGGCTTGTGCAGGCCGGCGGCGCGGATCTCGTCGAGGGTGGCACGCACGTCGTCGCGGACGGAGTCGAACATGGGGGAGCTCTCCTGAAGGTACTTGCGGATGACGGGAGTTACGCGGTCCAGTCGAGGATGACCTTGCCGCCCTTGCCGCTCGCGGCGTCGGCGAAGGCCGCCTCGAAGTCGCGGTAGCCGTAGCGGCCGGTGATCACGGGGGCCAGGTCCAGGCCGCCTTCCAGCAGTACCGACATCGCGTACCAGGTCTCGAACATCTCGCGGCCGTAGATGCCCTTGATGGTGATCATCGAGGTGACGATCCGGGCCCAGTCGACCGGGAACTCCTGGGCCGGCAGGCCGAGCATGGCGATACGGCCGCCGTGCGTCATGTTGGCGATCATGTCCCGCATGGCTTCGGGGCGGCCGGACATCTCCAGGCCGATGTCGAAGCCCTCGCGCAGGCCCAGCTCCCGCTGTCCGTCGGCGATGGTGGACTCCGCGACGTTCAGGGCGAGGCTCACCCCTATCTTGCGGGCCAGCTCCAGTCGCTCCTCGCTGACGTCGGTGACGACGACGTTGCGGGCGCCCGCGTGCCGGGCCACGGCGGCGGCCATCAGACCGATCGGCCCGGCACCGGTCACCAGCACGTCCTCGCCGACCAGCGGGAAGGACAGCGCGGTGTGCACGGCGTTGCCGAACGGGTCGAAGATCGCCGCGATGTCGAGGTCGACGGGGACGCGGTGCACCCAGACGTTGCTCGCGGGCAGGGCGACGTACTCGGCGAAGGCACCGTCCCGGCCGACGCCGAGGCCGACGGTGGCGCGGCACAGATGGCGACGGCCGGCCAGGCAGTTGCGGCACTTGCCGCACACCAGATGGCCCTCGCCGCTGACCCGGTCGCCGATGCGGATGTCGCTCACGTCCCGGCCGGTCTCGACGACCTGCCCGACGAACTCGTGCCCGACCACGAGCGGAGTGCTGATCGCCTGCTGCGCCCAGCCGTCCCAGGCCCGGATGTGCAGGTCGGTGCCGCAGATACCGGTCCGCATGACCTTGATCAGTACGTCACCCGGGCCGATCTCGGGCTCCGGGACGTCCGTCAGCCAGAGCCCGGGCTCCGCCTTCTCCTTGACCAGCGCCTTCACGCGTACTGCTCCTGTGGGTGAGATCCCGGACCTCGGGCATACCGAAGGAGCCCGCACCGGGTCAGAGGGGTGGAATCACCCTGCAATCTGCCGTATGCGCGGGCCGCGGGTCCATCGAGCTTTTCTTAACCGCCGCCTCAGCTTTCCTTCACGCCCCAGGTACCGGGCGGCGAAGGCACGACCTGGCCCGTCACAGGGGCAATCCGTCCTCGGCGCTCCGTTCGAGGCGTACGACGAGATCGGCGGCCAGCGCCTTGATGGTCTCCAGGCCCGATCGGCCCCAGGCCCGGGGCGCGGTGTCGGCCGCGCACACGGTGCCGAGGGCCATGCCGGAGCTGTCGATGAGCGGGGCGCCGAGATAGGAGCGCATGCCGTACTCGTCCACGACGGGGTTTCCGGCGAACCGCGGATAGTCGCGGACGTCCTCGAGCACCAGCGCCTTGCGACGGACCACCACATGGGGGCAGAAGCCGTGCTCGCGCGGCAGTACCCGGCCGAGCTCCGGCCTGCTGCCGTCCTCCCTCGGCGGCGGGACGGCGGGGACGCACAGGCCCGCGAAGAACTGGTGCTCCTCGCCGACGAAGTTGACCATGGCGTACGACGCGCCGGTGAGCCGGGCGAGATGGTCCGCGAAGGCGTCCAGCGCCGGATCGGGACGGCTCACCAGGCCGAGCAGGCGCAGTCGGTGGACGCGGGCGGGGGCCTCCTTGTCCTCGGGGGTGAGGAGCAGACCCCGGACCGGCCGGGGCGGCTCGTAGGTCATGACCGGGCTCCTGGCCGTACTGCTGGCCGGGCTGCGGCGCTGTGGGTGTACCTCATATAGGAACTCCGTTGACGGTAGGGCGATATCACATGTGGGCGCCATGGCTCGGCGCGGTCGCCGGGGCATGGGCGAGGAGGTGGCGTACGAGGGTGAGCAGGGTCTGCACGCCGGAGCTGGAGATCCGGGCGTCGCAGCGGACGACGGGGATCCGGGGGTCGAGGTCGATGGCGGCACGCACCTCCTCGGGGTCGTAGCGGTAGCCGCCGTCGAACTCGTTGATGGCGACGATGAATCCGAGTCCGCGTTCCTCGAAGAAGTCGACGGCCGCGAAGCAGTCCTGGAGCCGGCGGGTGTCGGCGAGGATCACCGCGCCCAGCGCGCCCTCGGACAGCTCGTCCCACATGAACCAGAACCGCTCCTGTCCCGGTGTGCCGAACAGGTACAGCACATGGTCCGGATCGAGGGTGATCCGGCCGAAGTCCATGGCGACCGTCGTCTCCATCTTGTTCTCGACGCCGTCGAGACTGTCCGTGCCGACACTGACCGTGGTGAGCAGCTCCTCCGTGCTGAGCGGCGCGATCTCGCTGACCGCGCCCACGAAGGTCGTCTTCCCGACCCCGAACCCGCCCGCCACCAGGATCTTCAGCGCGGTCGGGAACGGGTCAGAGCTGTCGTCGTAGTCCATCGAGCACTGCCTCCAGCAGAGACCGGTCAGTAGGTGTGTGGTGGAAGGCGGGGGGTTTGGTGGTCAGGGCCCCGCAGTCGACGAGGTCCGAGAGCAGCACCTTGGTGACCACCGCGGGCAGTTTCAGATGTGCGGCGACCTCGGCGACCGAGACGGGGGCCCGGCTCAGGTCGAGCGCCTGGGCGTGCTCGGGGCCGAGGTAGCCGAGCGGGGTGACGCCGGTGGCCATCACCTGCGACATCAGGTCCAGCGTGATGCTGGGCTCGGTGCGTCCGTTGCTGACCGTGAACGGGCGCACCAGCCGTCCGGCCGCGTCGTCCAGCCAGGGCCCGTCGCCGGCTGCGGCCACGCTCAAGGCCTCGTCGCCGTGGGTTCGACGGCGTGCTGCCGGGGGGCGGTCACCAGGTAGGGGCGGACGCTCTTGACGAGCATCGCCATCTCGTAGCCGAGCACGGCGGCGTCGGCCTCGCGGCCCGCGAGCACGGCGAGGCAGGTGCCGGAGCCGGCGGTGGTGACGAACAGCAGGGTCGAGTCGAGCTCGACGACGACCTGGCGGACGTCGCCGCCGTCGCCGAACCGGACGCCCGCGCTGCGGCCGAGGGAGTACAGGCCGGAGGCCAGGGCCGCCATGTGGTCGGCACTGTCGATGTCGAGGCCGTGCACGGACTTCACCAGCCCGTCGCAGGACAGGAGCACCGCACTGGTGGTATGCGGTACGCGCTGCACAAGGCCGCTCAGCAGCCAGTCGAGGTCGGATGCGTGGGCGGTCGGCGCATCGCTCGCCATGGTGGATCGACTCCTTGGGGTACGAAGGTCGTGGGAGCGCTGGGGGTTGGGGGGTACGTGGTCGTGGTGATGGGGGGGTGGGTACGGTGCGGGCGTCAGCCGGCCGGGGCGCTCCCGTCGGGCCGGCCGGCGCCACGGGCACCGTCGGATGCGGGCGCGTGGGTGCGCCCCTGGGATATGGGGGTGGGGTCCGTATGGTCGGAGCCCATGTGGTCCGAGCTCGGATGGTCTGAGCCCATATGGTCGGGGTGCACGCTCGGTGGGTCGGTGAACTCCCGTACGGCAGGCCAGAGATGATGGGCCGTCATGGGAGAGGCATGGGCGGCGTCCGTGTGTGTGGAGTCCGTGTGGGCCGCGTCCATGTGGGCCGACTCCATGTGGGCCGACTCCATGTGCGCGGAGTCCAGGTGCGCCGAGTCCAGGTGCGCCGAGTCCAGGTGACCGGTGTCGAGGCGGCCGGTGTGCAGGTGCCCGGAACCCAGGCGGCCGGTGTCCAAGCGGGTGGGCTCCTGGTTCTCCATGTGCTGTTGCGCCTCGGCGAGTCCGATCCCGCGTTGGAAGGCCGCCATCAGCCCCGGGTCGTGGCCGGGGACGGTGTCGCCGTCCTGGCGGGGTGCGGGGCCGCCGCGCAGTTGGGGGACGATGTGCTCCTGGGCCCGGCGGCGGGGCAGTTGGGGCTTGTTCATGGTGCCGCGCACGGTGTCGGTGCGCGGTGTGGGCAGGATGCCCGCGTGCGCCTCGACGGCCGCCCGGTCCCCGGCGT
This sequence comes from Streptomyces sp. NPDC054783, assembly GCF_053611725.1. Taxonomy (NCBI): domain Bacteria; kingdom Bacillati; phylum Actinomycetota; class Actinomycetes; order Kitasatosporales; family Streptomycetaceae; genus Streptomyces; species Streptomyces sp. NPDC054783. The sequence continues at coordinate 41,381 of NZ_JBSHAY010000025.1, forward strand.
TGATGCCGGGCAGGGCCTCGGAGGGGTTGGGCCGGTCCTGCCGGGCACCCCGCACGGGAAGCGGCGCGAGGGCACCTCCGTTCCGCCCGCCGTCACCGCTGTCCGCACCACTCCTCGCGGCGCCGCTCTCGGCGCCGCGGCGCCCGCTCCCGCGCTGGGCGTGCCGCCGCCGCCCGGTCACCTGAGCCTGCCCGGCGCCGGTGCCGCCCTCGCCCCCGGGGGCCAGGGCCCCTCCCCCGGCCACGGCCTCCGAGTCGGACGGCACCTCGGCCCCCGGCCCGGTACCACCCCGCGCGGGACTCACGCCCCCGGCGCGCACTCCCGGCGCGGGCGCGGGCGCAGAGGTAGATGCAGGCGCAGGCGTGGTCCCCCGCACCTGCCCCGCCCCGTGCGCCCCGTGCGCCTGCCCGAGCCCTTGGCCCTGGAACCGGCCCTGGCCATGCCCACCGACCTGTCCCATAAGGCCGACCTGCGGCGACGCACCGGTGTCCGCCGCATCCTGCGGCCGGTGTACGCCCGCCCCGGCGGTCGTACCGGCGACCGCGTCGCCCGTCCCGGGTGCCGTACCCAACAGCGCCTGCGGGACGACGAGTACGGCCTGGACACCGCCGTAGATATTGGTCTGCAGCCGCACGTGGATGCCGTGCCGCCGGGCGAGCTGGGAGACGACGTAGAGGCCGATGCGGCCGTCGGCCAGCAGGCTGGCGACGTTGACCTGGTCGGGGTCGGCGAGCAGGGCGTTCATCCGGTTCTGCTCACCGACCGGCATGCCGAGCCCACGGTCCTCGACCTCCACGGCGAGCCCGGAGGTGACGAGGTTGGCGCGCAGCAGCACCTGGGTGTGCGGGGCGGAGAACACCGAGGCGTTCTCGATGAGTTCGGCGAGCAGATGGATGACGTCGGCGACGGCGTGGCCGCGCAGTTCGCCGTCGATCGGCGGCACCAGCTTGACCCGGGAGTACTGCTCGACCTCGGCGATGGCGGAGCGCAGCACCTCGGTCATGCTGACCGGGTTGCTCCACTGGCGCCGGGAGACGGCGCCGCCGAGCACGGCGAGGTTCTCGGCGTGCCGCCGGATGCGGGTGGCCAGGTGGTCCACGTGGAAGAGACCCTTGAGCAGCTCGGGGTCCTCGATCTCGTTCTCCAGGTCGTCGAGGATCGAGATCTCCCGGTGCACGAGGGACTGAAGCCGGCGCGCGAGGTTGACGAAGACCTCCAGCTTCTGCTCGCTGCCCGCCTGGCTGGAGAGCTGGGCGGCGCGCACGACGGCGGTGACGGCGCCGTCGTGCGCGCGGGCCAGATCGGCGGCGAGCAGTTCGAAGTCGTCGCCGTCCTCGGGCGGCCGGCGGCGCGGTGCGCGCTGCGGCGGGGCCTCCCCCTGGCGCAGCGCGTCGACCAGGGCGTGCAGGTCGGCCTCGCCGCGTGCGGCGGTACGGCGCAGTGCGTCGACGCGGTCGGAGACCGAGCGGGCGGCCCGGTCGGCGGCCACGGCGGCGATGAGGATGCCGGCGACGGTCACGGCGACAGCCCCGGCGAGTACGGCCCAGAGCGTGGGGCCGGTGCGGGCGCCGGTGGAGCGGATGCTGAAGAGGACCGCGGCGGTGGCGCTCAGCGCGACCGCGAGGGGCGGCAGCACCGCGAGCCGCATGAGCTGGGGCCGTATGTGCGTTTCGGGCAGTGCGGGAGCGGGTCGGGCGACCGGTCTCCCGTGCCGGCCGCCCTCTCGGCGGTCGGCACGGGCGGCCGGTGCTCGCTGGTCAGACATCTGCGTCCTCGTACTGGTCCGTCGGGGCTGCCATCCGGCGACTGACAGTAGTCGCCTCCCCCTCATGTGCGGGGGCAGTTGACAAAGTCCCGCAGGATTGGTCCTGCTCTGGTATGACGCCTCGTACGACAGACCGATTACCCAGTCATGTACGGGAATTGAACCCGAAAGACATCGATGCGACTCGTGCAGAATCGATCACGACGACCTGATCATCTTCTGGGCATTCCGTACACCCGCTGGCCTTGCCCGCCCATGAGACACCCAGGCGAATTACTACGGAGAGTATCTGCTTTGGCCTTGACTGGGGGGTGGCTGATCGTGGCCGTAACGGCCCTGGTCACCGTCCTGTGCGTTGGCCGGTCGCGCGGGTCTCAGAGTGCCGTCAGGCAGAACTGCACGAGACCGGCTTCGACGGCCAGGATGATGTTCTCCATCTCCGCCCACGGCGGATGGAAGCGCGTGCCCCACTCCACGGTGGACCCGGGGATCCTGCCGTTCGCCGCGTTGGCGAAGTCCCGGGAGCAGGCGTAGTCGTCGCTGGTCCCGCAGATCGGATACAGGTGGAAGCCGGTCTTCGCGGTGTACGCACGGCCGCGCACGCCGTGCGGCGCGGCGCAGAGCTGCCCGGCGCGCACGATGGAGCCGTCGCCGTCGGCCTTCGGGATGTGGTCCGCGTGCGTGTCGCCGCTCAGCTCGTACGTTTTATCCGTCTCCTTGCGCATGCGTCCAGGACGGCCGCAGGGGCCGACGGCTCCGCGGCGTCACCTCCGGGCGGGCGGCTCCGCCACGAACGCGCCGACCGAACGCCAGGTGCGCCGCAACTCCCCCGACACACCGCGCCACCAGGCCTCCGCCGGGAGCTTGCCCGCCGGCTCGAAGGGCTCGCCCGGGCGGGGCAGGGCCACCGCCTGCCCCGCCTCCTCGGCCGCCTCCTTCGTCCACTCGCCCGGCTCGGCCCAGGGGTGGGGGGCGAGGTTGAAGGTGCCCCAGTGGATCGGCAGCAGCGCGCCGTGCGGTGCTCCGCCCTGCAGGTCGAGGTGGGCACGCAGGCCCTCCTCGGGGGTCATGTGGATGTCGGGCCAGAACTCGCTGTACGCACCGATCTGGATCATCGTGGCGTCGAACGGCCCGTGCTCCGCGCCGATGTCCTTGAAGCCCTCGAAGTAGCCCGTGTCCCCGCTGTGGTAGATCCGGTGCTCCTCGCCGGCGACGGCCCAGGACGCCCACAGGGTGTGCTGGGTGTTGCGCAGGCCACGGCCGCAGAAGTGCCGGGCGGGCGTCGCGGTGAGGGTGAGGCCGCCGACCCGCGTCGACTCGTGCCAGTCCAGCTCGCGCAGGCGGTCCGCGGAGACGCCCCAGTGCTCGAGGTGGGCGCCGACGCCGAGCGGCACGGCGAACACGGTGTCCGTGCCGGCCAGCGCCTTGATGGTGGGCAGGTCCAGGTGGTCGTAGTGGTCGTGCGAGATGACGACCACGTCGACCTCGCCGAGCGTCGCCAGCGGAAGCGGCACGGGGTGCAGCCGCCTGGGGCCGGCGAAGGGGAACGGGGAGCAGCGCTCACCCCAGACGGGGTCGAACAGGACCCGGTGGCCGTCGATCTCCGCGAGGACGCTGGAGTGGCCCATCCAGGTCAGCCGCAGTCCGGTGGCCGGCGGCTTGGCCAGGTCGGCGAAGGTGGTCGGATGCACCGGGACGGTGCCCTTCGGGGCGCGCAGGGGCCGGGTTTCCTTGTCGAGGAACACCTTCACGAGGTCCAGCGTGGAGCCGGAGGGGCGGGTGCGCGCGGTGCCGCCCGGGTTCTGGAAGATGCCGTCCTTGAAGTGGGGGGAGCGGCGGATGCGTGCCAGGCGATCACCGCCCGGTTCCGCGCCGAAGGCCGCGGGCCGCAGGGCGCGGAGCCCGGAGCTCGAGGAACGCAGTCCGGTCACGGTACCTCCCGGTGAAGTGGGTGAGGCTCCCCATTATGGTCGGCCCCTCCGACAGTACGGGCCTCGCGGGGTGCCCGTGCGGGCCCGGCGGCACGCTGCTGAACCTCCGTTCAGCACGTTGACGGGGTGCGGACCGGGTCCGGATACTGACTCACGAGTCAGTAGAGTTCAGTCACGGCGCCCTTCGCCCCCCGAGGGCCGGTATCCGCACCTTACCGGCTTCGGCACGCTCGGCTACGCGCTGCCCGCCGCGCTGGGCTCCGAGGTCGCCGAGCCGCACCGGCAGGTGCTCGCGCTGAACGGGGACGGCGGGCTGCAGTTCACCGTGCAGGAACCGGCAACCGCCGCACAGCTCCGACTGCCGTTGCCCATAGTGGTGTTCGACAACAGCGGCTACGGCGGGATCCGCGGCGAGATGCGGGCGCGCGGCGACGCGCCGGCCGCGGTGGACCTCGCGCCGGTCGACCTGCCCGCCCTGGCCCGCGCCTACGGAGGACACGGCACGCGCGCGTGCGACCCGGCCGCCCTGGCGCGCGCGGTCACGGAGGCCCTGGACCGGCCCGGCCCCACCCTGATCACCGTCCCCGAGGAGATTCCATGACCGCCCCCGCTCCCCTGATGTCGCTCGTCTGGACCGACCATGTAACCGGCCGCCAGGGCTTCCTGGTGGTGGACCGGCTGGTGCGCGGAGTGGCCAGCGGCGGGTTGCGGATGCGCCCCGGCTGCACGCTGGAGGAGGTGGCGGGGCTCGCCCGTGGCATGACGATGAAGGAGGCCCTGCACTACGACCCCGAGGCACGCTATGTGCCGCTCGGCGGCGCCAAGGGCGGCATCGACTGCGATCCCCAGGATCCGGGGGCGTTCGGTCTGCTGGTGCGCTATCTGCGTGCCATGCGGCCGTACATCGAGAGTTTCTGGACCACCGGCGAGGACCTCGGCCTCACCCAGGACCTGGTCGACCGCGCGGCGGCCGAGGCGGGTCTGGTCTCCTCCATCCAGGCCGTGTACCCCCTGCTGGACGACGAGGCGTCGGCCCGCGAGCGGCTCGCGGACGCCTTCGCGGTCGAGGTGGACGGCATCGGCCTGGACGAGCTGGCGGGTGGCTGCGGGGTCGCCGAGTCGGTGCTCGCGGCGCTGGACCGGGCCGCCGTGCCGTACCGGGGCACCCGGGTGGCGGTGCAGGGGCTCGGCACGATGGGCGGGGCCACCGCGCGGTTCCTCGCCCGCGCCGGGCTGACGGTGGTGGCGGTCGCCGACATCAAGGGCACGATCGCCAACGCCGCGGGGCTGGACGTCGAGGCCCTGCTGGCCGCGCGGGACGGTTACGGAACCGTCGACCGCCGTGTGCTGCGTCCCGGCGACCGTGAACTGCCGGGCGACGCCTGGCTGTCCACCGACGCGCAGGTGCTCGTGCCGGCGGCCGTGTCGTACGCCATCGACACCGCCAACCAGGACCGGGTCCGCGCCCGCTGGATCGTGGAGGCCGCCAACATGCCCGTGCTGCCGGAGGCGGAGGAGCTCCTGGCCGCGCGCGGGGTCACCGTGCTGCCGGACGTGGTGGTCAACTCCGGTACGAACGCCTGGTGGTGGTGGACCCTGTTCGGCGACATCGGCGCGGATGCCGAGGAGGCCTTCACGCACATCCGGCGGTCGATGCGCGCTCTGATCGAGCTGATGCTCGCGCGCGCCGAGGCCGACGGCACGACTCCGCGTGCGGCCGCCCACGCGCTGGTGACCGACCGGCTGCCGGAGATCGCCGACCGCTTCGGGTGGTACCGGTGACGGGCCCCGGTGGACCGCTTGCCGATCCGGACTCACTGTCTGAACGAGCAATCAGTAGTTCGCCACAGCGGCCCCGGCCACACAGGGGTGCCAACAGGTCGTCGGCGCATGTCCGGGCGGCTGTGTGGACACCTCACGAAGCCAAGCCGTCAAGCTGCCCCTGGCGAACTGCTGGGGTGGTCGAACAGTGTCGATCTCCGTGAGCGAGAATCGCGGCATGGCGATGGCTCGGCACTGGTACTCCTCGGCTCCCGTGGTGGACGGTCTTCCGCTTCTCGGTGAGCCCGGGTTCTGGCCGGCGCACCTGGCAGATCTGTGCGAGGGCTTCTCCCCGGAGGATTTCGGAGCGGACGCCGCCGACGCGGGCGCCATGCTGGAGTGCTTGCACGACAGGTCGGCCTGGCCGATGTTCACCGTCCCCCTGTCCGGTGGGTTCGCGATCGTCGTGCACTACAACAGCGGCGAGGAGTTCACGAGCACGGACTACTTCCTCACCCACCCCGAGTGGCCCCACTCCCTGGTCCTCGCCAGCGACGACCAGGACCGCATCGGTCCGGGACTGTGCTGGCCCGAACTCGCGGCCCTGCTGGACGCGCCGGAGGAAGCAGTCGGCGTCACGGATGCGGACGACCGGTTGCTTCTCCTGCTGCCGCTGCTGGGTGATGCCGATGTGCCCCCGGAGGCCGTGGACAGAGTCGTCGGCGCGTTGGTCGCCCAGGGGGCGCCCGAAAACTGTGAGCCGCTGGCTCGGCGCCTGCTCGATGGGCACCCGATGTGGGGGGCTGCCACCTGGTCGTTCGACGCCGACGAACAGAGCTGGATCTGCGAGGGCGAGCACAGCCCGCGGAACGTCCCGCCGGGCGATCACCTGACCGCAGAACACCGGGCCGCCCTGGAGGCATGCCCCACGCCGGCCGAGCTTCGGACGTCCGGTGTTGGCTAACTAGCAGTTCGTGGCGCCAGCTCACCCCACGGGCCTCGGTCTCCTCGGGAGCTCGAACGGCTCGGGCGTATCAAGAGGTCACCATGCAGGGGGCTCGCACCACCAGCACCAGCGAGTGACCGCCTCCTCGGTGTTGACGCTCGCAGACGCCTGACGTCACCGCTCTGTCACAAGGCATGAGTGCCTGGACCGGCACAGGTATCCGTCCGGCGCCCGCGGGCGCCGACACCTCAGCGCGTAATGGCTGAGGAAGCCGTGCCGCGCCCCAGCCACCACCACAAACGCCAGAGCCACGCACCGATCTACACATGGGCCTCCCACGGCCCGGGTGACCGATGGCGTCGCAGCCCTGACTCGAACACTCCGATGGAACGGGGTCCCCTCGGCGCTGCTTTTAGCAACGGATTAGGGTGACCGCGTGGCTAGAGTGCGGTTGAGCGTGGCCGAGCGGCGGGAGGAGCTGCTGCGGGCTGCCATCGAGCAGATCGAGGCGCGGGGCGTGGCGGCGGTCAGGATCGCCGACGTGGCCGCGTCGCTCGGGGTGAGCAACGCGCTGGTGCTGTACCACTTCTCGACGAAGGAGAAGCTGGTCGCCGCCGCGTTCGCCTACGCCGCCGAGGACGACCTCGCGCATCTGCGCAAGCTGCTGGGCCGGCGGACGTCCGCGCTGCGCCGGCTGCGGGCCGCGGTGCGCTGGTACGCGCCCACCGGGCAGGCCAAGGGCTGGCGGCTGTGGATCGAGGGCTGGGCCGTGGCCCTGCGCGAGCCGGCCCTGCGGGAGGTCACCCGGGACCTCGACAAGCAGTGGAAGGCCGCGATCGCCGACGTCATCGCCGAGGGCATGGCGGCGGGCGAGTTCGCCTGCGCCGACCCGATCGGCGCCGCGCTGCGGCTGACCGCGCTGCTGGACGGGCTCGCCGTCCAGCTGACGTCGTACCCGGGAGCGGTGCCGCGGACGCGCGCGCAGGAATGGGTCGACGACGCGCTCGCACGCGAACTGGGCCTGGACCGAACGGCACTGACCGAGCGCTAGGGTCTGTCGTCACATTCCCGTCGTCGCCCGAAGCGCGGCCCCGCCGCGTCTGGTGCGTGCTCTGGGGCCCCCGGCCGAAGGCTGGGGGGAGTGCCGGGCGGAAGTCCTCGTACTGGACGTACTCGGGCTTTCGTCCGGTGCGGCGAGTGGGGGTGCCCCCTCTGGGGGAGCGCGCCAGGCGTCGCGGGGCAGACGGGAATGTGACGACAGGAGCCAGGCCCACCAGGTGGACGCGCGGGTGCTCGTGTTGCCGTACGGGGCCACGGGTGCGGGGGCCGGCCGACGACGCCGGTGGCGCTGATGCCGGCCGGGTGCCTGCAGCGGGGCCGGGCCGCGGGCCTCCGGACACCGGATCCCGCCCCGCCTCGCACCACGGTTCGGCATCCGCCCAGGCCCGCGCGATGGAGTGCGTTCCGACAGGACGACGCCCCGCACCAGCAACGCACCGCCGCAGCAGGCCCGGCAGGTGCCGCACCACAAGCTTCGCGCCCGGGCCCCACCCCACAAGTGCCGGTCAGCCAATCCCGCTTCACAGGCGCGTCGGTGCGGGTCAGGCCACCGAGGAGATGCGCATCTTGATGTCGTCGGGCGACAGGGTGCCCTTCGCCGTCACATGGTCGCCGGAGGACTCGCCGCGCAGTCGGCGGCCGATCCACGGGACGAGGTACTCGCGGGCCCAGTGGACGTCGTCGCGGCGGATCTCCAGGGTGCCCCGGGGCGGCTGCGGCGGCCACGGCTGCTCCGGGTCGGCCGGGATCTCCAGGCCGAGGGCCTGACCGGCGCGCAACGCCACGCGCGTGTGCCCCTCGGGCGAGAGGTGGAGGCGGTCGCTGTCCCAGGCCCTGCGGTCCTGCACGGACTTCAGGGACCACAGGTCGAGCACGGGGCATCCGTACCGGTCGGCGATGGCGCGGACGTGCCCGTTGTATGTGGCGATCTTGCCGCGCAGATGCTTGAGCACGAGGACGCCACGGGTGTCGAAGCCGGTTGTCACCATGACCGTGCCGGCTGCCTCGGCCAGCCGGGCCACGGCCCGTTCGAAGCGCTCGGCCACCTCGTCCGGGTCGGTGCCGGGCCGGATGATGTCGTTGCCGCCCGCACAGAAGGAGACCAGGTCCGGGGCCAGTTCGACGGCCTTCGGGAGCTGGTCCTGCACGATCTGGTCGAGCAGCTTCCCGCGGACCGCGAGATTGGTGTACCTGAAGTCGCCCTCGGGCCGCCGGTCGGCGAGCAGTACCGCGAACCGGTCGGCCCAGCCCACGAACGCCCCGTCGGGCCCCGGGTCGCCGACGCCTTCGGTGAAGCTGTCCCCCACCGCCACGTACGACCCGATCACTGATCTGTTGTCATTCTTCGAATCGTCTGCCACGTCGGACCATGATTCACCTTCACATGTGACCTACGCGACCGTAAGGAGGGGTTGACGAACGGTGAGATGTGACACTCTTAAATAATTTGCCAACCAGGAATAGGGCTGGTCCCGCGCGGGTTGAGTGTGTGACTCGGCCGACCGGGACGCCGTGCCCGCGGAGGCAGGCGACCGGATCGACGCCCGAGCCGTAGTCGTGTCCGGGCCGTAGCCGGGTCCGAGCCGTGGCCGTGTCCGAGACGTGGCCGCCGTTCGGCCTGATGACGACCTGGTTGCCGTAGGCGCCGCCCAGCCGGCGGAGACGACCGTGCCCCGCGCCACGACCCCCTATTCCGCAGCGAGTTGGAATGAAGACATCAATTCGGGCAGAAGCATCAGATGCGGCGCAGCCGGAGAATCGTCGCATCCAGGTCGCCCTTGAGTCCGGTGCGCAGCCCGTGGTGCAGCAGGACGGCACCCCGGTGCACCTCACCCGTTTCGCGGCACGCGTACGACGCCGTCGGGTCGAGTCCGCGCAGGCGCAGCGCCGGCACGGGCTCGCCGTAGCTCTGCGCCTGCAGCCAGGCGAGGACCACCGTCTCCTCCCCCAGGACGTACTGGACGGCGCTCAGGCCGCCGGACGGGGGCCGCAGCCGGTACAGCTCGCCGTGCTGGACGACCGGGCGGATCTGTTTGTAGAGCTCGACCCACTGCCGCGCCTCGGCCAGCTCCTGGTCGGTCCACTCGGTGAGGTCGCCGCCGACCCCGAGGACGCCCGCCATGGCGCTGACGAACCGGAACCGCAGGGAGCTGACACGGCCGTTGAGCTGGGTGTTCGGGCTGTCGGTGACCCAGGCGGCCATGACCCGGGCGGGGTGGATCTGGCTGAAGCCGTGCTGGATGGCGAGCCGGTCGAGTGGGTCGGTGTTGTCGGAGGTCCACACCTGGTCGGTGCGGCTCATGACACCGAGGTCGATCCGGCCGCCACCGCCCGAGCAGGACTCGAAGGCGACCTGCGGGTGGGCCGCGCGCAGCCGGTCCAGCAGGGCGTAGAAGGCGCGGACGTGGTCCACCCACAGGCGCTGCGGATAGGGCTCGCCGGGCCAGCCGGCGTCGGTGAAGCAGCGGTTGAAGTCCCACTTCACATAGTCGATCGGCGCGCTGGAGAGGAGGGTGTCCAGCTGCTCCCAGAGGTACGCCTGGACGTCCTCGCGGGCGAGGTTGAGGACGAGCTGGTTGCGCAGTTCCGTCCGCTTGCGCCCCGTCTGGTACTGCACCCAGTCGGGGTGGGCGCGGTACAGGTCGCTGTCCGGGTTGACCATCTCCGGCTCGACCCAGATGCCGAACTGCATGCCGAGGCCGTGCACCTGGTCGGCGAGGGGCTTCAGGCCGTGCGGGAAGCGGTCGGGGTTGGGCGTCCAGTCGCCGAGTCCCGCGCGGTCGCTCGTACGGGCGCCGAACCAGCCGTCGTCCACGACGAACAGCTCCACGCCGATCCCGGCGGCCCGGCGGGCCAGCGCGAGCTGCTGCTCCCCGGAGATGTCGAAGTTCGTCGCCTCCCAGGAGTTGAAGAGCACCGGCCGGTCCCGTTCGGCGTCCGGGATGACGTACGCGCGCTGGTAGGCGTGCCAGGTGCGGCTCGCGCCGCCGAAGCCGCCGTCGCTCCAGAGTCCGGCGAAGGCGGGCGTGGTGTACGACTCCCCCGGCTCGAGGAGCAGCAGCCCCGAGTCGTCGTAGCCGGCGCCGCCGGTGATCTGCACGCGCGTGTCCGGGAGTTGGGCGACCGCGATGCGCCAGGAGCCGGACCAGCCGAGCGCACAGCCGTAGACCTCGCCGTGCTCCTCGGTGGCGTCGATGTCGAGCGCGACCCAGGGCAGGTGCTGGTGGCCGGTGTGGCCGCGGCGGCTGCCGATGACCTTCTCGCCGTAGGTGAGCGGGGCGGTGGTGAGCAGGGACTCGGCGGCCCAACGGCCGTGCAGCTGGGACAGCCGCCAGCCGTCGCGGTCGGGCAGGGTCCAGGTGGCCGCGTCGGCGCGCAGGAGCTCCACGCGCGCGCGTGTGTCGTTCGCCACGGTGACCCAGCGTTCGAGGACATCGCCGCGCATCCGGTAGTGCAGGGTGACGGCGAGGCCGTCGTCGTCGAAGCGCAGCCGCAGCTCGTCGCCCTCCGTCTCGCACGACACGAAACGCCACTCGGTGCCACGGCGCTCGTCGGTGCGCACGGACAGGGCGGGGCGGACGAAGCGGGGGCCGCCCTCGACGGGGTACTCCTCGCGGCCGTCGAGCGGGGACTCGAAGGGCCAGTAGCCGGGCAGCGGGTCCTTGGCCAGGGCCTCCGCGTCCGGCAGGGCGATGCGTGGCCCCCAGTGCAGGTGGATCAGCTCCTGCGCTTCGGTGAGATGCAGGGCATAGCTACTGGTGGGCCCCGAGAGGAGCCAGGTACGACCGTCTTCGGCGATGTCCACCACGTAAGACCTCACAGGTGCCAACAGATCCGCTCAAGTGCCAACATCATCAGGCGCCGGAGCCCCTGGTGACAATGCCTGTGGACAACTCCTTGCCCGAGGAAACCGATGTCGTATGGTCGACGGAGCGCCCGCCGACGAGCCGCGACGGTGGGGCCCGACCGGGAGGAGCCCCCGTGACGCAGCAGGTCCCGTCGATCGAGCCGGAGCTGGCCGGCGTGCGCAATTTCCGTGACGTGGGTGGGCTGCCGACCACGGACGGACGGCGGGTGCGGCACGGGGTGCTGTTCCGCAGCGGGCATCTGGCGCACGCGACCGACGACGACGCCGCCTTCCTCACCTCCCTGAGCCTGCACACGGTCTTCGACTTCCGCAATGCGGCCGACCAGAAGCTGGAGGGCCCGGACGTCGAACTGCCCGGCGTGCGGAACGTGAACCTGCCGCTGAGCGACCCGGCGGACGGCGCCGAGTTCTGGAAGATGGTCCGCGACGGCGACCTCGACCAGCTGCGCGGCATCCTGGCCGACGGCAAGGGGGCGGCCCGGATGATCGCCTCGTACCGGTCGATCGTCAGGGAGCGCACCGCCGAGCACTCCCGGGTGCTGCACGCCCTCGCCGAGGACAGCGTGCCCGCCCTGATGCATTGCGCGGCGGGCAAGGACCGCGCTGGCATCTCCGTAGCCGTGACGCTCCTCGCGCTCGGCGTGGAGCGCGAGGCGATCCTCGCCGACTACCTGGAGTCCAACGCCAAGCACCGGCGTTACAAGGTCCGCCGCAGCGGCAGCGCGGACACCGCGTACACCCCGGAGATCATGGAGCTGCTCAGCCCGCTCTTCGACGCCCGCGCCGAGTACCTCCAGGCGGCGTTCGAGACCATCGAGGATGCCTGGGGCGGGGTGGACACCTACCTGGAGCGGGGCCTCGGCCTCACCCCGGCGTCCCGCGACGTGCTGCGCGAGCGTCTGCTGGACTGACCGACCCGCGCGGCCCGACGTCTTCGTGTGGGACCACTGGGACCAGCAGACGGTGGGCCGGCCGGGACCTGCGGGACCACCTCGGCCGGTCCCTGGCCGGGTAGCCGGGCGGTCAGGGCGCCCAGAGCAGGCGGAGTGCCTCGAGGTCGGTGTCGTGCAGCGAAGCTCGATGAGGGGTGCTGGGCCAGACAGCTTGGTGGCCCACAGGTCGTAGTCGGTGCACAGAACCCAGGATCGGTCCTCGGCCCACAGGTTGGACGGGCTGAAATGGACCTCGGGGTTGTCGTGGAGCGACTCCGCGTCGCCGAGCCGGCCGGCCCGCACGTCTGGGTTCTCCATGTCGATGTCCCGGAACATCAGCGAGTTGCAGTAGGCCAGGCAGCGTGTGTCCGGGCCCGCCGGGCTGTGCTCGCCGAGGACCGCGATCAGCCGGTTCCAGGTCTCCCGGCCCAGGCTGCCCTCGGTGGGCGGGGTGATCGAAAGCGGCCGGCCGTCCCGTGTGCGGGCCGAAGGGAAGCAGCGGCAGGAGGGCAGGAGCCCCTCGGGGACCGGGGAATCGCCGGTCCGCGTGGCGAGGTCCGCCCAGCGCAGCCGCCGCCATCCGGGCCCGACGACGCTCCGTGCGACGGTGCCGTCCGCGGCGGTGACTTGCACCCGGTGATGCCGTCACCCGCCAACCCGCGCAGCCTGTCGACCCTCCGGGGCGAGGTGAGCGGCCAGTGAGCGGTCAGCAGGGCGGACCTGTCGTGCATCCGCACATGATTCCACGCGGCCCCGCCGGGTCAGTTCTTCGCCCCCAAAGCGAACAGCAGGAAGAGGAACGCGGCCAGGACATGGCCGACAGCGATGTAGATGATCAGACGGATCCACAGCGCACGGGGGAACTTCGTCTCTAGGTTGCTCATGGCAGCTCTCCGGTCAGCGGGCCCAGGCACAGGGTGGCCGTGGGGCTCTGCAGCAGGGTGTGGACGAACAGCAACTCGACGCCGTCGTGGTCCTCGGCGGCGAGGTGGTGCGGGGTGAGCGAGTCGAAGTGCGCGCTGTCGCCGGGCGCGAGCAGGTGCGCGGTGTCACCGAGGCGCAGCCGCAGCCGGCCCCGGACGACGTAGAGCCACTCCTCGCCGGGGTGGACGCGCACGATGTCGCCCTGCGAGCCGTACGGCACGCGCACGCGCAGGGCCTGCATGGCGCGGCCCGGCGCCCCGGCCTGGAGGTACGTCCAGCCGCCCGCCCGGGTCGGCTCCATGTCCCCGGCCCGTGTGATCGCATCGCGGTCGACGACCGTCTCGCCGAGCAGTTCGGAGACGGTCGTACCGTAGATACGGGCGAGGGACAGCAGCATCGGCAGCGAGGGCTGCCGCTGGCCGGTCTCCAGGCGGGACAGATGCGCCGGTGAGAGCCCCGCGGCGCGGGCCGCGGCCTCCAGGGTGAGGCCGGCGCTCCGGCGCAGTGCCCGCAATTGCGGTGCGACGGCCGACAGGTCGTCGCCCGGGCCCGCCGGTGGCCCGGCGTCTGAGGCGTTCATGCCTCCATTCAGCCCCAGGCTTGCCCCAACGGCAATTTTTTTGCCTCACAGACAAACCGCGCCGGCCCCTCGACGCCTTGCTACGATCGAGGCGGAATTTTGAACACGTTCAAAACCTGGGGGATCGCATGTCCGGAAGCACCACGCCCGAGCCGGTCGACTCACCCGCGGGCGCCCTGGGCTGCACCGCCCTGTTCCTGGGACTCGCGGCCGCGGCGGACCTGTGGCCGACGCTCACGTTCGGCCTGTTCCCCGTGTCGGTCATCGCCGGCGGGCTCGCCGTTGTCCTCGGCCTCGCGGGCGTCCACTACGCGCGCCGCGGCATCGGCCGGATGTGGATCGCCGTCACGGGAACCGTCCTGGGCGCAATCGGTTTCGCCTGGCCCGTCGCCCTGTTCCTGACGTTGTTCGCGCCGGTCGTCCCCTGAAACGCCGACGTCCCGCACCAGGCCGTGCCGGTGCGGGACGCAGGCGGAGACAGCGGGCTCAGCGGCCCGCCACCGCCTGCTTGATCAGGGTCTTGCCGAAGTCCCACATCAGGCCGCCACCGCTGTGCGCGTCGTCCATCACCGCCGCGAACGCGTCCGCGAACCGCTCGACGTCAGCCTCGTCGATGATCAGTGGCGGGATCAGCTTGATCACCTCCAGGTGGTCGCCGGAGACCTGGGTGAGGATCCGGTGCCGCTGCAGCAGCGGTACGACGACCATCTGGGCGAACAGGCCCTTGCGGGCGGCCTGGAGCATGGTCCAGCGGCTGCGCAGCTTCAGCGAGGAGGGCCGGCCGAACTCGATGCCGATCATCAGGCCCCGGCCGCGGACGTCGGCGAGCAGCTCGTACTTGCCGACCATCGCAGTCAGCCGGGACTTCAGCAGCTCGCCCGTCTTGCGCACGCCCGCGACGATCTGTTCGTTCTCCATGACCGACAGCACGGCGAGCCCGCAGGCCATCGCCTGGGCGCCCGAGCCGAAGCTCGCCGAGTGGACGAGCACCCGGTCCATGGACGAGTAGACCTTCTTGAAGATCCAGTCCCGGCCGAGGGTGGCGCCGACCGGGACGTATCCGCCCGACAGGGCCTTGGCCACGCACACCAGGTCGGGTTCGACGCCGTCCTCGTGCTGGTAGGCGTAGAAGTCGCCGGTGCGGCCGAGGCCGGTCTGCACCTCGTCGGCGATGAGCAGCGCCTTGTGCTTGTGCAGCAGCTCCTGGGCGGCGCGCAGATAGCCGGGCGGGGCCTCGTGCACCCCCTTGCCCTGGATCGGCTCCACGATCAGGGCGGCCACGTCGCCCTTCTTCAGCTCCCGTGCCAGCGCGTCCAGGTCGCCGAGTGGTACGGCAGTGTCGGGCAGCAGTGGGGCGAAGCCGTCGCGGAAGCCGCTCTCGCCGTTGACCGACAGGGAGCCGGTGGTCAGTCCGTGGAAGGCGTGGTCGCAGTAGAGGACGCGGGGCCTGCCGGTGGCGTACCGGGCGAACTTCAGGGCCGTCTCGACGGCCTCCGTGCCGCTGTTTCCGAAGAACACCCGGTCCAGGTGCGGGCTGTGGGCGAGGAGCCGTTCGGCGAGCAGACCGGGCAGCGGCTGGCAGTCGAACCGGGTCAGGTCGGCGAGGTCCAGGTCGAGCACGTCGTGCAGCGCCTTGCGGACGACCGGGTGGTGGCGGCCGAGGCCCATCACCCCGAACCCGGCGAGCATGTCCAGGTAGTCGTTGCCTTCGGCGTCGAAGAAGTGGGCGCCCTCCGCCCGCTCGTAGACCTTGTCGAAGCCGATGGTGTGCAGCATGCGCGGGAGCTGCGGGTTGAGGTACTTCGTGTGCAGCTCGTAGCGTTCGGCTCCGCGCTCGGCGAGCAGGGCGCCGAGGTCGAACTCCGTGCTCATGCACTCTCCTTGGCTGTGCCGCCCGCGTCCTGGACGGCCAGGCTCCCACTGATCCGCCCGGCGATCTCGACGGGCGTGAGACCGATGTCGGCCAGCACCTCACCGCGCTTGGCGTGCGCGAGGAACTGCTCCGGGATGCCGAAGCGCCGCACCGGCACGTCCACGTCGGCGTCGCCGAGGGCGAGGGCCACGGCCGAACCGACGCCCGCCGATCGGCTGTTGTCCTCCACCACGGCCACCAGCCGGTGTTCGGCGGCGAGGCCCGGCAGCAACGGGTCGACGGGCTTGACCCAACGGGGGTCCAGCACCGTGCAGTTGATGCCGCGTGCCTGGAGCAGGTCGGCGGCCTGCAGGCACACCGGGGCCATCACGCCGACGGCCACCAGCAGCACCTCGGGACGTTCGGCGCGGTGCAGGACGTCCATGCCGCCGACCCGGTCGACCGCCGGGATGTCCGGGCCGACCGATTCCTTCGGGAAGCGGACCAGGGTGGGCGCGTCGTCCACGGCGACGGCTTCGCGCAGCTGGGCGCGCAGCCGGCCCGCGTCGCGCGGCGCGGCGATCCTCAGGCCGGGGACGACCTGGAGGACCGACATGTCCCACATCCCGTTGTGGGATGCCCCGTCGACGCCGGTCACGCCGGCCCGGTCCAGGACGAAGGTGACCCCGCAGCGGTGCAGCGCGACGTCCATCAGCAGCTGGTCGAAGGCGCGGTTGAGGAAGGTGGCGTAGACGGCGACGACCGGGTGCAGCCCGCCGGTGGCGAGGCCGGCCGCGGAGACGGCCGCGTGCTGCTCGGCGATGCCCACGTCCCACACGCGGTCGGGGAAGCGCTCGGCGAACCGGCCGAGGCCGACCGGGTGCAGCATGGCCGCGGTGATGGCGACGACGTCGTCCCGTTCCTCGCCGATCTTCACGATCTCGTCGCCGAACACCGAGGTCCAGGAAGGGCCGTTGGACGGTGCGAGGGGCTCGCAGGTCAGCGGGTCCATGACGCCGACGGTGTGGAAGTGGTCCTCCTCGTGGTTGAGGGCGGGCTCGTAGCCGCGGCCCTTCTCGGTGAGGCAGTGGACCAGGACCGGGCCGTGGAAGCGTTTCGCCCGGCGCAGCGCCGACTCGACGGCCTTGACGTCGTGCCCGTCGATCGGGCCGACGTACTTCAGGCCCAGGTCCTCGAACATGCCCTGCGGGGCGAAGGCGTCCTTGAAGCCCTTCTTCGCGCCGTGCAGGGACTCGTAGATCGTGTTCCCCACGACCGGGGTGCGCAGCAGTACGTCCTTGCCCCAGGCGAGGGCCTTCTCGTAGCTGTCGGTGGTGCGCAGGGTGGCCAGGTGGTTGGCAAGGCCGCCGATGGTCGGGGCGTAGGAGCGCTCGTTGTCGTTGACGACGATGATCAGCGGGCGGTCCTTGGCGGCCGCGATGTTGTTCAGCGCCTCCCAGGCCATCCCGCCGGTCAGCGCCCCGTCGCCGATGACCGCGACCACGTGGCCCTTCTCCCCCTGTACCTGGTTGGCCTTGGCGAGGCCGTCGGCCCAGCCGAGCGCGGTGGAGGCGTGGCTGTTCTCGATGACGTCGTGCTCGGACTCCTCGCGCGAGGGGTAGCCGGACAGTCCGCCCTTGCCGCGCAGCTTGGAGAAGTCCTGACGTCCTGTCAGCAACTTGTGGACATAGGACTGGTGCCCGGTGTCCCACAGGATGCGGTCGACCGGCGACTCGAAGACCCGGTGGAGCGCGATGGACAGTTCCACCACCCCCAGATTGGGCCCGAGGTGACCGCCGGTCCTCGATACCGCTTGCACCAGGAACTCGCGTATCTCGTGGGACAGTTCACCGAGTTCCGCCTCGGACAGCGCCTTCAGGTCGCGTGGTGTCCGGATGGTCTCCAGAATGGTCACGCTGGGCCCCCTCTCGGTCCGTGCCGTGCTGTGCTCAACTCATTCGTCTGCGGGGCTCGTCCGTTCTGCGAGCTTCATGGCCTCCTCGATGAGGGTCTCGACGATCTTCGACTCGGGTACGGTCTTGATGACCTCGCCCTTGACGAAGATCTGCCCCTTTCCGTTGCCCGAGGCAACTCCGAGGTCGGCCTCACGGGCTTCGCCCGGACCGTTCACCACGCACCCCATCACCGCGACCCTGAGCGGCACTTCCATGCCGTCCAGGCCCGCCGTGACCTCCTCCGCGAGCTTGTAGACATCCACCTGGGCCCGCCCGCAGGACGGACAGGAGACGATCTCCAGGCGCCGCTGTCGCAGGCCGAGCGACTCCAGGATCTGGATGCCGACCTTGACCTCCTCGGCGGGCGGGGCGCTCAACGACACGCGGATCGTGTCGCCGATCCCCCGGCTGAGCAGCGCCCCGAAGGCCACCGCCGACTTGATCGTGCCCTGGAACGCCGGGCCGGCCTCGGTGACCCCGAGGTGCAGCGGGTAGTCGCAGCTCTCGGCGAGCTGCCGGTAGGCCTCGACCATCACGACCGGGTCGTTGTGCTTGACGGAGATCTTGATGTCCCGGAAGTCGTGCTCCTCGAAGAGCGACGCCTCCCACAGCGCGGACTCGACCAGCGCCTGAGGGGTGGCCCTGCCGTACTTCTGCAGCAGCCGCCGGTCCAGGGAACCGGCGTTGACCCCGATCCGGACCGGCGTGCCGTGGTCCTTGGCGGCGCGCGCGATCTCCTTCACCTGGTCGTCGAACTTCTTGATGTTGCCCGGGTTCACCCGGACCGCCGCGCATCCGGCCTCGATGGCCGCGAAGACGTACTTCGGCTGGAAGTGGATGTCCGCGATCACCGGGATCTGCGACTTGCGCGCAATGGTCGCGAGGGCGTCCGCGTCGTCCTGGGTGGGGCAGGCGACGCGGACGATCTGGCAGCCGGACGCGGTGAGTTCCGCGATCTGCTGCAGGGTGGCGCCGATGTCCGACGTACGGGTCGTCGTCATCGACTGCACCGACACCGGGGCTCCGCCCCCGACCGCCACCGGCCCGACGTGGATCTGCCGCGACTGCCGCCGCGGCGCGACCGGCCGGGCCGGCACCTCGGGAACGCCCAAGGGGACGGCGGTCATCGCGTCAGCCCTGCTTTCCGCTCGTCATCGTCTCGCGCGCGGCCCGCAGGGACTCCTTCAGGGAGCCCATCGTGGCGAGTACGGCGGTCGGCTCGTAGCCGCAGTGCGCCATGCAGTTGGCGCAGCGCGGGTCCTTGCCGCGGCCGTACTTGTCCCAGTCGGTCTCCTCGACGAGTTCGCGGTACGTCGACACGTATCCGTCGCTCATCAGGTAGCAGGGACGCTGCCAGCCGAAGAGGGAGTAGCTCGGGATCGCCCAGGCCGTGCAGGGGAAGTCGACCTTGCCCTCAAGGAAGTCCAGGAAGAGCGGGCTCTGGTTGAGCCGCCACTTCTTGCGGTTGCCGCCCGCGAAGGCCTTCTTGAACAGTTCGCGGGTCTGCTGCACACCGAGGAAGTGCTCCTGGTCGGGGGCCTTTTCGTAGGCGTAGGCGGGCGAGAGCATCATCTCGTCCACCTTCAGGTCGTCGTTGAGGTAGTTCAGCACCTCGATGACGGTCTGCGGGGTGTCGGTGTTGAAGAAGGTGGAGTTGGTGGTCACCCGGAAGCCGCGCCGCTTGGCCTCCCTGATGGCCTCGACCGCCTCGTCGAAGGTGCCCTCCTTCGCCACCGAGGCGTCGTGCCGCTCGCGCAGCCCGTCGATGTGCACGGCCCACGCGAAGTACGGCGAGGGCTTGAACTTGTCCATCTTCTTGCGCATGAGAAGGGCGTTCGTGCACAGGAACACGAACTTCTTCCTGGCGACCAACTGCCGTACGATCTCGTCGATCTGAGGGTGCATCAGCGGCTCACCACCGGCGATGGACACCATCGGCGCACCGGATTCCAGCACCGCGCCCACGGCTTGGGCGACGGGCATGCGCTGTTTGAGGACGCCTGCCGGATGCTGGATCTTGCCGCAGCCCTCGCACTTGAGGTTGCACGCGAACAGCGGCTCCAGCTCGACCAGCAGGGCGAACTTGTCCCTCTTCCTGAGCTTCTGTTCGAACAGGTATGTAGCGACCTTGATTGTCTGGCGCAACGGCATGGCCATCTGGCTCACCTCCGGGGGAGCAGCAAAGAACGGTGCCATTCAAAAAATGCGGGAAGAACGGAACGAAGAACGCGGAAAGCCGATATTCCACCGCGTACCGTGCCGATCCGGACGAGTTCGTGTTCGGGAGCGTCCACGACCACCCTTACGGCCGCAACCGGGCGCTCACCGCCCCGGACGGCCGTGAGGAGCGTGGCCGCCGACTCCATGTCGACCGCGATCGCGCCGGTCGCGAGCAGGTCGGAGCGCTCATGGCCCCGGACGACATGGTCGGAGCCGGTGAGCGGGCCGGTGTGGACCGTGCGTCCGGGCAGGATGCGCACGAGTTCCTTGACGAGCAGTTCGGTGCCCACGCAGGCGACGGCGCCGCGCGGGTCCCGGGTCTCCTCGGCGACCACCAGGTCGCCCGGGTGCATGCCGGGGGCGAGCCCGGCGCAGAAGCCCGTGGCCAGTACGGCCGCGCCGGCCAGCGCCGGGACCGCGAGCTGCCGGGTGAGGGAGCGCTCCGCCGCACGGGGGCCCATGCCCGTACGGAGGAAACTGACCGGCCCGTCCGCCCCGCTCCTGTCCCCGCTGCGCAGGGCGAGGTTCTCGATGCCGAGCGCGCAGGCGATCAGCAGCGGGGCCGGGGCGGGCTGGGTGCTCAAAGTCAGCTCCCCTTCGCCTCGGGCAGCGGTTTCTTGGCGAGCAGGCCGCGCTCGAAGGGGTCGCCGTGCAGGTACCGGCCGAGCGCGGTGAGCGGGAAGACCTGCCGGTACAGGTGGTAGTTGATGGAGAAGTCCCAGGGGAAGCCGGTGCCGGTGAAGTACGGCTCGTCCCAGGTGCCGTCCTCCCGCTGGGTGTCCGCCAGCCACCGGATGCCGCGCTCGACGGCCTTGGAGTCCTTCTCCCCCGCCGCGAGCAGCGCCATGAGCGCCCACGCCGTCTGCGAGGCCGTGGAGGCGCCGCGCCCGCTCCACTCCTTGACGTACTTGTAGGAGCGAAGGTCCTCGCCCCAGCCGCCGTCGTCGTTCTGCACGCTGTCCAGCCAGCCCACCGCCCGCCGGATCGCCGGGTGCGAGCCGGGCAGGCCGGCCGCGGCCAGCGCCGGCACCACCGAGCCCGTGCCGTAGACGTAGTTGACGCCCCAGCGTCCGAACCACGAGCCGTCCGGCTCCTGTTCGGCTAGCAGCCAGTCGATGCCGCGCCGGGTGCGCGGGTCGTGGGCGAGCCCTTCTGCGGCGAGCATTTCCACGACGTGCGCGGTGACGTCGGCCGAAGGCGGGTCGATGACCTCGCCGAAGTCGCAGAACGGCAGCCGGTTCGGAAACGGGCTGGTGTTGTCGACGTCGAAGGCGCCCCAGGCGCCGTTCTTCGACTGCATCCCGAGGTTCCAGCGCACCGCGCGCCCGATCGCCCGGTCCACGCGTTCGGGGTCGTGATGCCGGACCCGGCGCAGCGCGAGGGAGACCTCGGCGGTGTCGTCGATGTCGGGGTAGTTGTCGTTGTGGAACTCGAATGCCCAGCCGCCCGGCGGCAGTTGGGGGCGTCGTACGGCCCAGTCGCCGGGCCGGACGATCTCCTCGCCGAGCATCCAGTCGGCCGCCTTGACCAGCTGTGGATGGTCGGCGGGCAGACCAGCGTCGGCGAGCGCGATGGTGGCGAGGCAGGTGTCCCACACCGGGGACTGGCAGGCCTCGATCATCCGGGCGCCGTCCTCGCGCCAGACGGCGAAACGATCCAGCGAGGCCAGTCCCTCGCGCATCACGGGATGCTCGAGGTCGTAGCCGAGCAGGTGCAGGGCGATGACCGAGTACACGGCCGGGGGCTGGATGCCGCCCCAGCAGCCGTCGTTCTCCTGCCGCTCGATGATCCACCGGGCCGCCGAGTTCATCGCGGCCCTGCGGAGTCTGCGCACGGCGACCTTGCGGTAGCCGCGGACAACCTTGTCGAGCCGCTGGAACAGGCCGTCCCAGCTCACCACCGGGGCGAGCGGCTGCGGCGGGTTGGGGTTCGCCGGGTCGGTGTGCAGCTCGTCCAGCGGGAACGGCGCCGGGCGCACCGGGCGCTTGGCGGACACGACGGTGAGCGGCACGATCGTCTGCCGCGCCCAGCAGCCGAAGTCGTAGATGTTGAGCGGAAACCAGGTGGGGAAGTAGATCAGCTCCGGCGGGAGTTCGGGCAGGTCCTCCCACTTCCACCAGCCGAACAGGGCGAGCCAGATCCGGGTGAAGACGCGGGAGGCGGCGATACCGCCGCGCTCACGGATCCAGGCGGAGGCCTTGGCCATGTGCGCCTCGTCGGGCGCGTCGCCGGCCAGGCGCAGGGCGACGTAGGCCTCGACGGTGGTGGACAGTTCGCCGGGTCCGCCGTAGAAGGTGGCCCAGGTGCCGTCCTCGCGCTGCTCGCCGCGGATGAACTTCGCGGCGGCCTGCGTGGTCCGCTCGTCACGGATGCGCAGGAACTGGCGGAGCAGCAGATCCTCGGCGTCCATGGTGACGTTCGTCTCGAGGTCGCCCTTCCACCAGCCCTCGGCGTCCTGGTGCGCGAGCAGGAAGTCGGTGGCGCGCCGGGCGGCGCCTGCGGCGGCTTCTTGTACCCCGGCCGCCTCGGGTGTGGTGATCGCGGTGGTGTCGCTGGCCGCGGCAGCGCGGGGCGGCACGGTCGCCCCGGTGCTTCCGTCGGTCGTCGCTGTCATGGCTTCCCCTTCGTGCAGTCGTGCGAGTCGTGCTGCTGTGGGTCCGCCGTCGGCCGGTGTCCTGATGTCGATCCTCGGACACCGGCCGGCGACTACGCGAGGCGTGTTGGGCCGATAGTGATCATCTCTTTCGTACGACGACGAAGTCGGCGAGCGCCGTGAAGGAGTCGCGCACCCGGCCGGGCATGTCGACGGCGTCGAGGGCTTCGATGGCGATGGTGTGCTGACGGCGCGCTTCCTCCGCTGTCCAGTCACGGCCGCCGGCCCGCTCGATGAGAGCCGCGCGGGCCGCGAACTCCTCCTCGGAGAAGTTCTCGAAGTCACTGCTCTTGGCGTCCGCGGCGAGGATCTCGCCGAGCTGCTCGGAGGCGGAGCCGCCGGCCGCGAGGGCGGCGACGACCGGCAGGGACTTCTTGCGCTGGCGCAGGTCGCTCCAGGTCTGCTTGCCGGTGGCCTCCGGGTCGCCCCAGATGCCGAGCAGGTCGTCGATGGCCTGGAAGGCGAGGCCGAGGTGGTAGCCGTACCGTTCCAGCGCGTCGGCGGTGTCGTCGTCCGCCCCGCCGAGGACCGCGCCGATGGAGCTGGAGGCGGCGAGCAGCGCGCCGGTCTTGTTGCCCTCCATCTCCAGGCACTCCTCGACGCTGACCCGGTCGCGGTGCTCGTAGGAGATGTCCTGCGCCTGACCGTCGATCAGGGCGCGGGTGGCGGTGGTCAGCCGGCGGGTGGCGCGGCCGGCCTCGACGGTGCCGAGCTCCAGCAGGATCTCGTTGGCGAGGGCGAACAGGGCGTCGCCGACCAGGATGGCCTGGGCGGGGCCGTGCACCTTCCAGACGGTGTCGCGGTGCCGGCGCTGTTCGTCGCCGTCCATCAGGTCGTCGTGCAGCAGCGAGAAGTTGTGGACGAGTTCGACGGCGACGGCGCCGGGGATGCCCACCTCGGGCGCGGCGCCGGTGACCTCGGCGGAGAGCACGGCGAGCGCGGGCCGCACGGCCTTGCCGCCGTCGCCGTCCGCCGGGTTGCCGGCGGCGTCGATCCAGCCGAAGTGGTAGGCGGCGACGGTGTCCATGGGAGACGCCAGCCGGTCGACGGCCGCACGCAGGACCGGAGTGGCCAGGGTGCGGCCGCGCTCCAGCAGCGCGGTCACGTCCACCGCGGCCCGCGGGGCGGGCGTCGAGGCCGGGGGCACAGTGGGCACAGTCTCTCCTCTTGTTGCGGTACCGGGGGTGCGGGGGCCTGCCGCGCGCTCGTGATCGGGCGTCACGCCGCCTCCTCGAACTCGAAGAGGTGGCGGGGGCGGGGCCGGCCCAGGGCACTGAGGGCGGCGTCCGCCGCGCTCACTCCACTGCGGACCGCACTCTCCATGGTCGCGGGCCACCCTGTGGCGGTCCACGCTCCGGCCAGATACAGGCCGGGGGCCTTGGTGCGGGCGCCGGGCCGCAGCCGCCCGACGCCGGGGGTGGGTGCGAACGTGGCCGTGCGCTCCCGGGTTACGAAGAAGTCCCTCACCACGGCGCGCCGGGTACCCGGAATGAGCCGCTCCAGCTCCGGCAGATAGCGCTCGCGGAGTTCGGCGACCGGCAGATCGATCTCTTCATGCGCGGCCGACTGGGAAAGCGCCAGGTACTGACCCTCGGTCAGCCCGGAGGCGTCGGTGCGGTCGAAGACCCACTGCACGGGCGTGCCGAGGGCCGCGAAGAAGGGGCGCGCGAGCACCCTGCGGTCGTAGACGACATGGACGTTCAGGATCGGCGCGGTGCCGATTTCCAGCAATTTCTCGGGCGCGTCGAGGGCGCCGGGCGGCAGCAGGTCGTGGGCCTCGCGCTGGGGTACGGCGAGGACGACCGCGTCGGTTTCCAGCTTCTCGCCGGGAACCTGAACGCTCCACGTGCCGTTTTCGTTGGTAGAGACGGAGGTGACGCGTGTACGGACCTCGGTACGGACGCCCGCGGAGTCGAGCGCCTTGCGGGCCAGCCGGTCGTGCAGTTCGCCCAGCGGGACGTGGGCCCAGCCGATGTCGGCCGCGCCCGGGTCGGACAGCAGACCGGTCTTGAACACCATCGCGGCGAGCCCCAGCGAGGCGTCGCCCGCGACCGCGTTGAGGGTGGCGACCCCGACCAGGTCCCACAGGGCCTCGACGGCGCGCTCCGACTGGCCGTGCGCGGCCAGCCAGCCGCCGAAGTCCTGGGTGTCCAGGGTCGGATCGGCGAGGTCGAGCCCCTTCAGCGCGAGCGCGGCCCGCCCGACCGCGGCGCGCTCGGCGAGTGAGAGGTGCGGATAGGCGGCCAGGCTGCGCCCCAGGTGGAGGGGGACGGGCAGCGGGTCGCGCCGCAGCCGGCCGAGCCGCCTGCCCTCGGGCTTGGCGACGTCGACGACGGGCACGTCCAGGCGGTCCTGCAGCGGTGCCAGCGCCGCGCCCTCGATCCGGTCGAGGAACCAGCGGTAGGCGGTGCAGCAGCGCAGGTACACGTGCTGGCCGTTGTCGACGGTCAGGTCGCCGCGCTGGAAGGAGAAGGCGAGGCCGCCCAGCCTGGGCCTGCCTTCGAGCAGGGTGACGCGGACGCCGGCGTCGGCGAGCGCGAGCGCCGCGGTGATGCCGGCGAGCCCGCCGCCGACCACGACGGCACTACGGCCTGCCGCGCCCTCTTCTCCCGCAGTGGCGTGCCGCTGTGCGGGGCGTGAGCCGTCGCTCATCGTGCGTCCTTCCATGCGTGGCGAGCGTGCAGGTTGAACGGTGCACGGTCGGCCGTCGCAGTCAGGGACGCCACGCCGCAGCGGAGGGTTGCCTGCCGCGTGTCCCCTGGTTCGGTGAGGTCCATCAGGGGCGCCTCCTGACGGAACGCGGGGAGACATGGCGCGTCACATGCCGGGTGTCCAGACCGGACAGTCCGCGTACGGCGACATAGGCCTTCTCGCGTCCGGGCAGCGAGACCCGGCCGCGCAGCACGGCCTCCGGGTCGCGCTCGATGCGGTCCAGCAGCCGGCGGTAGATGCCGGCCATGGCGGCCACGCAGGCGCCGCTGCGCCGGTCGAGCATGGGGAGCAGCCGGTAGCCCTCGGCGAAAAGGGCGCGGGCCCGACGCACTTCGAAGTGCACGAGGCCCGCGAAGTCGGAGCCCTCCGGTGGCGTCGGCCCGTCGAACCCGGCCGAGCAGCCGAACTTGGCGAGGTCGTCGGCGGGCAGGTAGGTACGGCCGCCGGCCGCGTCCTCGCGGACGTCTCTGAGGATGTTGGTGAGCTGCAGGGCGAGGCCGAGGGTGTCCGCGTACTCGGATGCGCGCTCGGCGCCGCGCGCTCCCGGTTCGGTGCCGAACACGCCGAGCGAGAGACGGCCGATGGCACCGGCGACACACCGGCAGTAGACCTTGAGGTCGTCCCAGGTCTCGTAGGTCTCGCCGCGTACGTCCATCTGGACGCCGTCGATGAGCTCGTCGAGGCCGCCGAGCGGGATCGGGAAGGCGCGCGCGGCATGGGCGAGGGCGACGGCGACCGGATCGGTGTCGTCCTCCTCGACCTGGTCCTCCCGGACCCGGGCGAGCAGCGCCCTGGTGTCCTCGAGCCGCTTCAGCTTCACCTCGTCGGCCAGGTCGCCGTCGCCGATGTCGTCCACGCGCCGGGAGAACGCGTACAGCGCCGACATGGCGCGGCGCTTGGGCGTGGGCAGCAAGCGGATGCCGTAGGCGAAGTTGCGTGCCTGCTGCCCGGTGACGGTCTCGCAGTAGCTGTAGGCGGCGAGTACCGGTGCGGACACGTGCGACGGAGAATCCACGGTCCGGATCACCCCTCTCCTCGCAGGATCACGCCCGCCTCACGCAGCAACTGGAGCTTGCGGGGTCGGGGCGGGCCGGGAAGGACGTCGTATTCGGCGGCGGCGATCGCCCGGACCGCCGCCCTTCCCCCCGCCACGAACCCCGCGAGCAGCAGCTTCAACCTGCCGTGGACGCTACCCACCAGGGGGGCGCCTTCATTCAGCAGATCGCGGGCGCGTTGTGCCTCGTATGCAACCAGGGCGCGCACCGATGCGCTCGCGGTTTTTGCGCCAAGATCCGTTTCCTGGACGTGAAAGCGCTTCACGTCCTCGGCCGGGAGGTAGATCCGGTCGCGGCCGAGGTCCTCGGCGACATCCTGGAGGTGTTCCACGATCTGCAACGCGGTGCAGATCGCGTCGGAGAGCCGGATCCGCTCGGGGGTGGCGGTGCCGGTGACGGCGAGGACGAGGCGGCCGACGGGGTTGGCGGACAGTTCGCAGTAGGCGAGGAGGTCGTCGTAGGTCTCGTAGCGGGTGACGAGCTGGTCCTGGCGGTTGGCGGCGATCAGGCCGAGGAAGGGCTCGGGGGTGAGGGAGCGACGGCGGACGGTGTCCTGGAGGCGGCGCAGCAAGGGGTGGCGCGGGGCGCCGTCGAAGACGCGGTGCAGGTCGGCCTCGAAGGCGTCGAGAAGGAGCAGGCGGTCCTCGGCCTCGGCGGGCGACACGCCGAGCAGCCGGGCGTCGGCGCCGCCGGGGGCGAGGTCGCCGTCGCCGATGTCGTCGACGAGGCGGGCGAAGCCGTAGACGGCCATGAGATCGGCGCGCCAGGCCCTGGGCAGGAAGAAGGGGGCCACGGGGAAGTTCTCGCTCGTGGCCTTGTCGAGGGTGGCGCGCTCCGGGTCTTGCGCCGTCTCGGTGGCCGTCATCGGGCGCTGCCCGGCGCGGGGACGGCACATGCTGCGTTGAGCTGGGGAGTTTCCGTAGCCATTGCCGTCACATCTCCCGTTCTACACTGCCGATCCAACACACACTATTTCGGACACGCCGCCCGGCAATTCGGGGGGTCGCCCTGGCGCGGGGTGTCGCGCATTATCACCCCACTTGCCGCTTTCCGGCACCGGTACAGCTTACGTTGTACAACGCAGCAAGGTCCGTCCGGGTGTCCTGCACATCACAACAACACACCGATTGGCGCCAAAATTCCTCACGCCGAACGGAGTTGACGGTTCCTTTGTAGACGCGGGGCCCGGCCGGACGGCTTCCGGCGGGGCCCTGGCCGAAACGGGCTACTTGCCCGTGAACTTCTCGTACTCCTTCAGGACCTCGTCGGTCGGTCCGTCCATGCGCAGTTCCCCCCGCTCCAGCCACAGGACGCGGTTGCAGGTGTCGCGGATGGACTTGTTGTTGTGACTGACGAGAAACACCGTGCCGGCCTCCTTGCGCAGTTCCCGGATGCGTTCCTCGGAGCGCATCTGGAATTTGCGGTCACCGGTCGCCAGCGCTTCGTCGATCATCAGGACGTCGTGGTCCTTGGCGGCCGCGATGGAGAACCGCAGCCGGGCGGCCATGCCCGAGGAGTACGTGCGCATCGGCAGGGTGATGAAGTCGCCCTTCTCGTTGATCCCCGAGAAGTCGACGATCTCCTGGTAGCGCTCCTTGATCTGCTCCCGGGACATCCCCATGGCGAGGCCGCCCAGGATGACGTTCCGCTCGCCGGTCAGGTCGTTCATCAGCGCCGCGTTGACGCCGAGCAGCGAGGGCTGGCCGTCGGTGTAGACCTTGCCCTTCTCGGCGGGCAGCAGGCCGGCGATGGCCCGCAGCAGCGTGGACTTGCCGGAGCCGTTGGAGCCGATCAGGCCGATGGCCTCGCCGCGATAGGCCACGAAGGACACGCCGCGCACGGCGTGCACCTTGCGCACCCCACGTGCCGCGTCGTCGGAGCCCCGCTTCAGGATGCGGCTCAGAGCGGCCGTCGCGCTGCCCTTGCCGCCCCCGGCGCCGTTGACGCGGTAGACGATGTGCAGGTCGTCCGCGATGACCGTGGGACGGCGGTCCCCGGTGTGCTGCTCGGCGACCTGCTCGGCGTTCTGCTCAGCCACGGCCGTACCTCTCCTCCGCCTTCCAGAAGTACACGAAGCCGCCGGCGAAGACGACCACGGCCCAGAACAGCGCGATGGCCCACACGTGCGGCGGCAGGTTCGAGGCGCCGTAGCCGTCGATCAGCGCGTAGCGCATCAGGTCCATGTAGATCGCGGCCGGGTTGACCTGGAGCAGCCGGACCGCGATCTCGGAGCGGCCCTCCATGATCTTGTTGATGGAGAACATCACGCCGGAGGTGTACATCCAGGTACGCAGGATGAACGGCATCAGCTGGGCGAGATCCGGCGTCTTGGCGCCCATGCGCGCCACGATCAGCGCGAGCCCGGTGTTGAACAGGAACTGCAGCACCAGCACCGGCACGATCAGCAGCCAGGCGAGACTCGGGTAGCTGCCGAAGCCGATCGCCACGACGAACATCACGATCATCGAGAACAGCAGCTGCTGGAGCTGCTGCAGCGAGAAGGAGATGGGCAGCGAAGCGCGCGGGAAGTGCAGGGCGCGCACCAGGCCCAGGTTGCCGGAGATCGCACGGACGCCCGACATCACCGAACTCTGCGTGAAGGTGAACACGAACACACCCGTGACCAGGAACGGGATGTACACGTCCTGGGACAGACCGCGGCTCGCGTGCAGGATCACGCCGAAGATGAAGTAGTACACGCCCGCGTTCAGCAGCGGCGTCGCCACCTGCCACAGCTGGCCGAGCTTGGCCTGACTGTACTGCGCCGTCAGCTTCGCCTGGGAGAAGGCGAGGACGAAGTGGCGCCGCCCCCACAACTGGCGGACGTACTCGGACAGCGAGGGACGGGCGCCGCTCACGGCGAGCCCGTACTTGGCGGCGAGCTCCGCCGCCGGCAGCCCCTCGTCGGGCGACGGTATCGCGCTCACCGCGACACCGCCGTCATGGGTTGTGTGACTCACGAGTGGAAATCCGGACTCTCTTGGTAAGAAGCTTGCTCTCTTCGGGTAAGAGAAGCTTCTCAGATCACCCGGAGACGGCCCAGCCGGGTCGGTCAGATCACCGGAGGCCGGCCCAGCCGGGTCAGCCGCCACACCGTGCGCCAGCGCATCGGGCGGCGCGGACCGCACGGAGCGGTCCAGCCCTCCTTGAACCCGCCGAACCACGCCCTCAGGGCGGGTCCGGAGGGGCGGCGCAGCAGGGTGAGCAGCAGCCAGACCCCGAGGTAGACGGGGACCAGCAGGGCGGGGAGGTTGCGGCGGGCCAGCCAGACGCGGTTGCGGGCGACCATGCGGTGGTAGACCGCGTGCCGCGAGGGCGCGGTCGTCGGGTGGTACAGCACCATGTCCGACCGGTAGTCGATCATCCAGCCGGCGTCGAGGGCCCGCCAGGCCAGGTCGGTCTCCTCATGGGCGTAGAAGAACTCGTCCGGCAGGCCGCCGACCTCGGCGAACACCCGGGTGCGGACGGCGTTGGCGCCGCCGAGGAAGGTGGTGACCCGGGAGGAGCGCATCGGGTCGGAGGCACGCAGCCGGGGCACGTGGCGGCGCTGGGTCTCGCCGGTCTCCGGGTCGGCGATGCGGAAGCTGACGATGCCGAGCTCCGGATCGGCCTCGAAGGCCTCACGGCACAGCTGGGCGGTGTCGTGGCGGGCGAGGAGCCCGTCGTCGTCGAGGAAGAGCAATATGTCGACATCCCGGCCGCTGGGCCCGAAGGCCTCTATGCCGACGTTGCGGCCGCCGGGGATGCCGAGGTTCTCCGGCAGCTCGACCGTCCGCACGCCCTCGGGCACGTCCGGGACCGGCGAGCCGTTGCCGACGACGACCACCTCGACGGGGTCGCCGTCCTGCTTGGCGACCGAGTCGAGCAGGGCCCGCAGTTCCTCGGGCCGGTTGCCCATGGTGATGACGACGGCGCCGACCCGCATGGCCGTGCTCACTTCAGCCTGCTGGAGGCGAGGATGGACACCAGGTGCAGCAGGGTCTGCAGCAGCGCGATGCCGGCCAGCACCGCGACACCCAGCCGGGAGAAGAACAGGTCGCCGCGCACCTGGTCGACGATCGCCAGGACCAGGATCAGCAGGGACGCCTCGATGCCGAGGATCAGCCGGTGGAACTTCAGGGCGGCGGCGGCCCGGCGTGCCAGCGCCATGCCGGAGGAGCGCATCTCGGCGGCGGCCTCCTTGACCGGCGGCTTGCCGGCCTGGTGGCGGGCCACGCCGACCAGGTCGGTCTCGGCCTTGATGAGAATCGCGCCGAGCGCGGCCAGGGTGCCGAGGAAGGCCCACAGCCAGTCGATCCGGCCGCCGCCCCACAGGTCGGCGGCGCGCAGGCCGAACCCGACGAGCACGGCGGCGTCGGTCAGGTAGGCGCCGACCCGGTCCAGGTAGACGCCGTTCAGCGAGTACTGCTTCTTCCAGCGCGCGATCTCGCCGTCGACGCAGTCCAGCAGGAGATACATCTGGACGCACACCACGCCGAGCACGGCGCCCCAGATCCCCGGCACCAGGAGCGCAGGGGCCGCGAGCACGCCGAAGACGGTCATCAGGTACGTGAGCTGGTTGGGCGTGACCCTGGTGTTGACCAGGTAGCGGTCGACCCGCAGGGACACCTCACGCATGTAGAGGCGTCCCATCCAGTGCTCACCGCTGCGCCGGTCCTTCACCCCCGCGGGGTGGACGACCGGACGGAGTTCAGCTACCGATGGCCTTGACATAGTCGGCGTAGACGTCCTTGATCTGGTTCGGCTTGAGGTCGAGGTGTTCGAGGATCGTGTAGCGGCCGGGACGGGTCTCGGGGGCGAACTCCACCACGCGCACGAACTCGTCCACGGTGAAGCCGATCTCCTCCGGCAGCACGGGCAGCCCGTGCCGGCGCAGCACCTCGGCCGTGTGGACCGCCTCCTCGTGGGCCCCGCGCAGGTACGTCGCGAAGGCCGCGCCCAAGCCGCACTGCTCGCCGTGGGCGGCCGCCCGCTTGGGGAACAGCAGGTCGAAGGCGTGGTTGATCTCGTGGCAGGAGCCGGAGGACGGCCGGGAGTCGCCGGAGATCGACATCGAGATACCGCTGAGGACCAGCGCCTCGGCGAGCACCTGGAGGAAGTCGTTCTCGCCGATGCCACCGGGGTGCCGCAGGACCGCCTCGCCCGCCTGGCGGGCCATGGCCGCGGCGAGACCGTCGATCTTCTCGCCGTTGACCCGGTTCGACAGCTCCCAGTCCGCGACCGCGTTGATGTTGGAGATCGCGTCGCCGATGCCGGCCCGGACGAAGCGGGCCGGGGCCTCGCGGATCACGTCCAGGTCGATGACGACCGCGATCGGGTTCGGCACACCGTAGGAACCGCGCCCGGCGTCGTTGTCGAGCGTCGCGACCGGCGAGCACAGGCCGTCGTGCGCGAGGTTCGTCGGCACGGCGACCAGGGGCAGGCCGACCCGGGCCGAGGCGAATTTCGCGCAGTCGATGATCTTGCCGCCGCCGAGCCCGACCACCGCGTCGTAGTGGCCGGACTTCATCTCGCCGGCCAGCCGGATCGCGTCGTCGAGGGTGCCGCCGCCGACTTCGTACCAGGAGGCACCCGGCAGCGAGGGGGCGATGCGCTCGCGCAGCTTGGCGCCGGAGCCGCCGCTGACGGCGATGGCGAGCCGGCCGGACTGCGCGATGCGCTCGTCGGCGAGGACGCCGGCCAGGTCGTCCAGGGCACCCGGGCGGATGTCCACGACGACCGGCGAGGGAATCAGCCGGGTCAGTAGCGGCACGAGATCTCCCGTCCCTTGGCGAGGTCGTCGTGGTTGTCGATCTCGACCCACTGGACGTCGCCGATCGGCGCCACGTCGATCTGGAAGCCGCGGTTGACCAGCTCCTGGTAGCCGTGCTCGTAGAACTGCTGCGGGTCGGTCTCCCAGACCGTCTTCAGCGCGTCGGCCAGCTCGAGGGCGGCGTCGCCCTCGATGAGCGTGACGCCGATGTACTCGCCGGTGGCCTCGGCGGGGTCCATCAGCTTGGTGATCTTCGTCATGCCCTTCTCGGGGTCGACGACGACCTTCATCTCCTCGTCGGCGAGGGACTTCACGGTGTCCAGCGCGAGGATGATCTTCTTGCCGTCACCACGGGCGGCGAGCAGGGTCTTCTCGACGGAGACCGGGTGCACGGTGTCGCCGTTGGCGAGGATCACGCCGTCCTTGAGGGCGTCCCGGCCGCACCACAGGGAGTAGGCGTTGTTCCACTCCTCGGCCTTGTCGTTGTCGATGAGGGTGAGCTTCAGGCCGTACTTCTGCTCCAGGGCCGCCTTGCGCTCGTACACGGCCTCCTTGCGGTAGCCGACGATGATCGCGACCTCGGTCAGGCCGACCTCGGCGAAGTTGGCGAGGGTGAGGTCCAGCACGGTCGGCTCGCCCTCCACGCCCGCGGGCCCCACCGGCACCAACGCCTTGGGCAGGGTGTCGGTGTAGGGGCGCAGACGGCGTCCGGCGCCGGCTGCCAGCACGAGGCCGATCATGCGGGTTCTCCTTCATCGTGTACGGCTGGGGCCCCTGCGGAGACCCAGAAACGGATGCTCTCGACGAGCACCACGAGGGCGACGGCCACGGCGAGGACCGTGAGCGCGACCGTGAACTGCGAAGCGGTGAGCAGTGCGGCCAGGACGGTGACGAGCAGCGTCCGCCCTTCGTGCCCCCCGATGGAGCGCACCAGCCAGGCCGGGGGCGCTCCGGCGTTGCCGCGGATGCGGTACACCGTGTCGTAGTGATGGTAGGCGACTGCGGCCACCAGGCCGAAAGCAGCAGGAAGGGCGCCGTTCACCGCTGCTTTACCGGCCAGGGCGAGCACGGTGCCGTACTCGGCGGCCCGGAAGAAGGGCGGGACCAGCCAGTCCAGGGCGCCCTTGAGCGGGCGGGCGACGGCGAGGGCCGAGGTGAGGACGTAGACCAGGGCGCCGACCACCGGCAGGAGCGAGCCGTAGCCGGTGAGGGCGGAGCAGGCGACGACCGCGGCGCCGCCGAGGAACGCGACGGCGGGCACGGCGAGACCGGGCAGCCCCCGCTTGACCACGCGCCGCACGGCATCGCTGAGCGGACCGGGGTCGGCGAGGTCCGCCAGCGCCCGGGCGGCCCGGTCGGTGCGCCGGGCCTTGCGGGTCAGGGAGCGCAGCACACGTCCGGCCGTGGTGTACGTCGCCGCGAAGGCGCAGCCGATGAGCAGCGCGTAGAAGGTGATGCGCGGGGTGGTGGCCGCGGTGAGGACCGCGATCATCGCCCAGCGTTCGCCGATGGGCAGCACGATCATCCGCCGCACCCACACCGTCCAGCCGACGCTGTCGAGCTTGTCGGAGAAGGCGGCGGTGGGGCTGGTGTTGGCGGAGGCGTCGTGGTTGGCCTCGTTGAAGGAGAAGTCGACCACGTGCCGACAGGTCTGCAGGACCATCGCGCCGAGGGCGAGGGCCCATACGTCGTCATGGCCGCCGCCCCGGGCCGCTCCCAGCGCGAGGCCGGCGTAGTAGGCGTACTCCTTGGCCCGGTCGAAGGTGGCGTCGAGCCAGGCACCGAGCGTGGAGTACTTCAGGGCGTAGCGGGCGAGCTGGCCGTCGGTGCAGTCCAGCACGAAGGAGGCGATCAGCAGCACACCGGCCGCGACGAAGCCCGCGCGGGAGCCGGTGGCCGCGCAGCCCGCGGCTATCAGAGCGGTGAGCAGGGAGGCCGTGGTGACCTGGTTCGGGGTCAGGCCGCGGCGGGCGCACCAGCGGGCGAGGTAGCGCGAGTAGGGGCTGATGAAGAACGTGGTGAAGAAGCCGTCGCGGGACTTCACCGCCGACTTCAGGCGCACGGCCTCCTCGTCGACGGCGGCGACGGCCTGCCGCGCCTCGTTGCGCGCCTGGGGGTCGGCGGGGACCGCGGCGACCAGGCTGCCCAGCTCCGGCTTGTGCACCTCGCAGCCGTCGGCGTCGAGGGCGGTGACGACGCGCTCGGCGAGGCTGTCCACCGCGAGCGCGGTCCCGCCGCCGGTGGAGTTCTCGCGGACCACGGCCCGGGTCAGCGCCTGCCGGGCTTCCGGCTGTGCGGTGACGGCACCGGGCACCGCGGAGAGCGGGAAGCGCGGGTCGGTCAGGCCGAGACGCAGGGCGTGCTGGTGGCCGACGAAACGGGCATCGACCAGGGCCACGCGGTCGTCGGCGGACGCGGCGGCGAGCAGGGTCTCGGCCTCGGCTGCGTCCGCTGCCGACCGGACGTCGAAACCGAGCGACCGCAGATCGTTCTCGAGCGACGATCCGGGGACCGGCTGACCGGTGACGATGGCGGTCGACAACCGAACTCACTCCCTGGGTTCCGGCGCGGTGGCGCCGGTCTCGTGCGTGGTGGGGCGCGCCCTGCCGGCGGCACCCGGGCGGCATGTCGGCAGAGGCTATCCGATGGGCGCGAGCCCTTGTTCACCGGCCGTTCACGGCCCGGCCCACGGGGGCTGCCTCGGCCTTTGCCGCGATCATCATCGGTGATCCGGGGCCCGGCCACAAACCCGGCGGCCCAGAACCGGGCGAAGCGCCCCGAAGGGGCGCGGGTCTGAAACGATGTGCGGCTACCGGCGCGTGGGCACGGCCGGCCACACACGCCCCGCACCCGGCACACGACATCGCCTGCCGAGCTCCGCCCCGCATAGGGTGAACAACCATGACGTGGCTGATCACCGGCGGAGCCGGATACATCGGGGCGCATGTGGCACGGGCCATGACCGGCGCCGGAGAGAAGGTCGTGGCGCTGGACGACCTGTCGGCGGCGGTGCCCGCGCGACTGCCTTCGGACGTCCGGCTGGTCGAGGGGTCGACGCTGGACGGGGACCGGCTGCAGCGGGTCTTCCAGGTGTACGGCGTGACCGGCGTCGTCCACCTCGCGGCGCGCAAGCAGGTCGCCGAGTCGGTGGCGCAGCCCACCCGCTACTACCGGGAGAACGTCGGCGGTCTGGCCACGCTCCTGGACGCCATTGCCGGGGCGGGCATCCGTCGGCTGGTTTTCTCCTCGTCGGCGGCGGTGTACGGCAACCCGGACGTGGACCTGATCACCGAGGACACCCCGTGCGCGCCGGTGAACCCCTACGGCGAGACCAAGCTGGCCGGTGAGTGGCTGGTACGGGCGGCCGGAAAGGCGCACGGAATCTCCACCGTGTGCCTGCGCTATTTCAACGTGGCGGGCGCGGCGGCGCCGGAACTCGCGGACACCGGTGTGTTCAACATCGTGCCGATGGTCTTCGACCGGCTCACCCGCGACGAGGCCCCGCGGATCTTCGGTGACGACTATCCGACGCCGGACGGGACCTGCATCCGGGACTACATCCATGTGTCCGACCTCGCCGAGGCCCACCTCGCCGCGGCGCGCCGGCTCGCCGACGGTTCCCTGTCCGGCGATCTGACGCTGAACATCGGGCGGGGCGAGGGCGTCTCGGTGCGCGAGCTGGTCACGGTCATCGGGGAGGTCACCGGCGACCGCCGGGAGCCGCTGGTGGAGGTGCGCCGGCCGGGGGACGCGCCACGCGCGGTCGCCTCGGCCGAGCGGGCCGCCGAGCAACTGGGCTGGCGGGCCGGGCGCGGGGTGCGCGAGATGGTGGAGTCGGCCTGGCGGGGCTGGCAGCTGCACCACGGGCGCTGAGCCGCCGGGCCGAGCCGGGGGCCGAGCGGGGCCCAGCCGGGGGCCGAGCCGGGGTTGCGCGCACCCACCCTGACCTGCGTAACGTTTCCGCAGGTCAGGGCACATGACAACGGTGTTCAATGCCGCGTTGCCCCATACCCCCCACCCGTAGTTCACTGGCCCTGCCGGACGGATACGGAAGGGCGGATGTCATGGGGGCAGGGCACGACCACGGGCACGCACACAGCCATGCGCCGCCCACGGGCACGGCCGCGGCGGCGTACCGGGGCCGGCTGCGGATCGCGCTGGGCATCACGCTCACGATCATGGTCGTGGAGATCGTCGGCGGCCTGGCCGCGGACTCTCTGGCGCTGATCGCGGACGCGGCGCACATGGCGACCGACGCGGTGGGACTCGTCATGGCCCTGCTCGCGATCCACTTCGCCAACCGCCCGCCGAGCACCAACCGCACCTTCGGTTACGCCCGCGCCGAGATCCTCGCCGCCCTGGCCAACTGTGTGCTGCTGCTCGGGGTCGGCGGCTATGTCCTGTACGAGGCGATCGAGCGGTTCGTGACGCCCGCGGAGACCCGGGGCGGCCTGATGGTCGTGTTCGGTCTGATCGGCCTGGTGGCGAACTCGATCTCGCTGACCCTGCTGATGCGCGGGCAGAAGGAGAGCCTGAACGTGCGCGGCGCCTTCCTGGAGGTCGCCGCCGACGCGCTGGGCTCGTTCGCGGTGCTGGTCTCGGCGGCGGTGATCCTGACCACAGGGTGGCAGGGCGCCGACCCGGTCGCCTCGCTGGTCATCGGCGTGATGATCGTGCCGAGGACGCTGAAGCTGCTGCGCGAGACACTGGACGTGCTGCTGGAGGCGGCCCCGAAGAACGTCGACATGGCCGAGGTGCGGGCGCACATCCTGGCACTGGACGGCGTGGAGGACGTACACGACCTGCACGCGTGGACGATCACCTCCGGAATGCCGGTCCTGTCGGCCCATGTGGTGGTCAGCTCGGACGTGCTCAGCGCCATCGGCCACGAGAAGCTGCTGCACGAGCTGCAGGGCTGCCTCGGCGACCACTTCGACGTGGCGCACTGCACCTTCCAGCTGGAGCCGAGCGGGCACGCGGAGCACGAGGCGCGGCTGTGCCACTGACGGAGCCGGACACGCGTTCGGCACCCGACCCGGACGGTTCCGTGATCTCCTGACCGGGCACGATGATCTACCGGGTCCGCCTTCCGGGCGCGCCGCGCGCGGACGTGTGGGGAAGTGCCGGGAGTGCCGGATTCGTACGGCAGACTTGGGGTGCGAAGACCGAGGCGAAGGATGGGTATGCCGATCACACCTGCCACCGCGACGCACAGCTCGTCGAATGGCACCACAGAGGCGATTTTGCTGGAACTGGTCGACGAGAAGGGTGTGACGATCGGCACGGCGGAGAAGCTCGCCGCCCACCAGCCGCCGGGACAGCTGCACCGCGCGTTCTCGGTGTTCCTCTTCGACGAGCAGGGCCGGCTGCTGCTCCAGCAGCGGGCGCTCGGCAAGTACCACTCCCCCGGTGTGTGGTCCAACACCTGCTGCGGCCACCCGTACCCGAGCGAGGCTCCGTTCTCCGCCGCGGCCCGGCGCACGTTCGAGGAGCTCGGCGTGTCCCCGTCACTGCTGGCGGAGGCGGGTACGGTCCGCTACAACCACCCGGACCCGGCCTCGGGCCTGGTCGAGCAGGAGTACAACCACCTGTTCGTCGGCCTGGTGCAGGCGCCGCTCGCGCCGGACCCGGAAGAGGTCGCCCAGACCGCTTTCGTCACGGCCGCCGAACTGGCCGACCGGCACGCCCGCGACCTTTTCTCGGCCTGGTTCATGACCGTCCTCGACGCGGCCCGCCCGGCGATCAGGGAACTGACGGGCCAGTCCACGGGCTGGTGACCCCGCCTGCGGCGCCACGCCGGCGTAGGCGGGTATGCGGCACTACGACGGCGTCGACGGGTGTTCCACACTAGGACGGCGCCGGCGGGCCTGGAGTTCAGCAGTCCCCCGCCGACCGGCGGGCGCCACGGCAGTCTCGCGGGCCCGCAGCGCCAAGTCGGCGACGACGGGCCTGGAGCGCCACGACGGCGCAGGCGGACCTGCCGGTTCAGCAGTCTCGCCGAACAGCGCGGGCCATGACGGTCTCGCGGACCTGGAGTGCGGCGGCAGTCTCCGGGCCTCCAGGACTCCGACAGTCTCGCCGACCGGCGCGGACCGCGGCAGCCTCGCGGACCTGGAGTGCGGCGGCAGTCTCCGGGCCTGCAGCGCCAGGAAAGTCTCGTCGGGCTCGGGGCCACGCACTCTCGCGGGGCTCCCGTTCGGCAGCCCCGTCGGCCTCGGGGTCACGGCGTCTCGCGGGCCTGTGCCGTCGAGGCTGTTCTACGGCAGCGCCGTGGGCTTGAGTGGGAGGGCGGCCCAGATGACCTTGCCGCCGCTCGCGGTGTGCTCCACGTCGACCGTCCCGCCGGCCTCCCGCGCCACCTCGCGGACCAGCAGCAGGCCCCGGCCACCGGTCTGGCCGTGGTCGGCCTCCAGGGCGGTCGGGCGGTAGGGGTGGTTGTCCTCCACGGACACCCGCACCCACTCGGCCCCGACGGCGACCTCCACGGCCAGCATCGGCGACAGCAGCGCCGCGTGCCGTACCGCGTTGGTGACCAGCTCGGAGACGATCAGCAGCAGGCCGTACACCAGCTCGTCGGAGACCGGCACGCCCTGGCGCAGCAGCAGGTCCCGTACGGCGTGCCGGGCCTGCGGGACCGAGGCGTCCACCGCGGCGGCGGTGAACCGCCAGACGCCTTCGTACGGCAGTGGATCGGGCGGCCGCTCGGCGCCCCACGCTGGGCGCGGCCCGTCCCCGCGCCCGTGGTTGTCCATCGTCCGGTCGCCACCCTCGCGCTCGATTGTCACCACACGTCGAGTGTTGGTAACGATCCGCTGCGGTCCGCAGGACTGAACACAAGTCAGCGGGTATCGAACGGTTTTTGACCGAGTGCGTATGACACGGTCACGTGTGGGACTGTTCCTGTCGCCCGGACGCCGGTTCGCGAACTAGTCGGGTCGTAGGGGTTTGGCCTGCCCCTGTTCCGAGACGAGACCGACGATACGGCGCCCACCGTACCCGGTGGCCACGAGGCCGAGGCCGTCGAAGAGCAGGGCGAGCGAGAAGAAGGCGCCGATGACGTACTGGCTGCTGCTCGGCCAGGAACCGAGGACCAGGATCCCGAGCAACAGGTCGAAAGCGCCGAGCAGGAGCGTCCAGCCCAGCTGCGGTCCGCGCACGACCAGGCCGCCGACCAGCCGGAAGAAGCCCGCGGAGAGAAACAGCAGCGCGGCGAACATGGTGAGCGCGGCGGCCGTGGCGTGCGGCAGGCGGATGACGACGATGCCGGCCGCGATGTTCAGGGCCGCGACGACGACACCGAGCCAGAAGAAGCTGGTGCCGCGGGCCTGGATCGCGTGCAGCAGGCCGACGATCCCGCCGATCAGCAGCAGCCAGCCGAACAGCA
Organism: Streptomyces sp. NPDC054783; assembly: GCF_053611725.1. Classification (NCBI taxonomy): domain Bacteria; kingdom Bacillati; phylum Actinomycetota; class Actinomycetes; order Kitasatosporales; family Streptomycetaceae; genus Streptomyces; species Streptomyces sp. NPDC054783. The sequence continues at coordinate 80,730 of NZ_JBSHAY010000025.1, forward strand.
GCATCGAGGTGAGCGTGGCGGCCGCGGTGTAGATGAGCCCGACGATACCGGCGAGCACGAGGAGCACGCCGAGTGCGGTGAGCCAGCTGAAGCCGCGGTGGAGTTTCGTCGCGCTGTCTCTGCGTGTGCCGGCCCTGGCCATCGCCGCCTCCTCGGTCCACGCCGTACACCACCCCCTCCCTCTTTGTCCCCATTGGGCGGGTTTAGTAACGCACGCGTCCGCCGACCCGCACCCTCCGTGCCAGTCGGACCCCCCGATACGATCCGCGCATGGAGCCCCAGCTGTCGCACCGCATCGAAGGCGCTGTCGCCACCGTCGTCATCGGCAATCCGGCCAAGCGCAACGCCATGACCGCCGCGATGTGGCGGGCCCTGCCGCCGCTGCTGGACGAGTTGGCGCGCGACCCCGGCGTACGGGCGCTGGTGCTCACGGGCGAGGGCGGGACCTTCTGCGCGGGCGCGGACATCAGCACGCTCCAGGGCTCCCCGGAAGAGGCACAGCGGCTCGCCGTGGCCGCAGAGGAGGCGCTCGCCGCGTTCCCCAAGCCGACCGTGGCCGCCGTGCGCGGGCACTGTGTGGGCGGCGGGGCACAGCTCGCCGCGGCCTGCGATCTCCGCCTGGCGGAGGAGGGCGCGCTGTTCGGGGTGACTCCGGCACGGCTCGGCATCGTGTACCCGGCCTCCTCGACCCGCCGCCTGGTCTCGCTGGTGGGTCCGGCCACCGCCAAGTACCTGTTGTTCACGGCCGAGTTGATCGACACCGGCCGGGCGCTGACCACCGGGCTGGTGGACGAGGTGCTGCCGGAGGGCGAACTGGGCAAGCGGGTCGCGGAGTTGGCTCGGGTCCTGGTGTCCCGCTCGCAGCTCACCCAGGCCGCCGCGAAGGAGTTCACGAGCGGCCGTACCGACCGGGACGCCCATTGGACGCGGGCGGCCCGCGGCAACCCCGACACCGCGGAGGGGGTCGCCGCGTTCCTGGAGCGCCGGCAGCCGCGCTTCACCTGGAGCGTGTCTACGTCAGGCTGAACCGGCTGCCCGCGCGGAACTCCTCGACGAGGTGCGCGGGCGCCTTCTGCGGGGAACCCGCGTCATACGGCGGCTGGGGGTCGTACTCCGTCAGCAGTTGGACGGCCTGGGCGTGTTCGTCGCCCGCGATCCGCCCGGACAGGGTCAGGGCCATGTCGATGCCGGAGGAGACCCCGGCGGCGGTGACGTACTTGCCGTCGGTCACGACCCGCTCGCCCGTCGGTTCGGCGCCGAACTCCTTCAGCAGGTCCAGGGCCACCCAGTGGCTGGTGGCCCGGCGGCCTCGGAGCAGTCCGGCGGCGGCGAGCAGCAGAGAGCCGGAGCAGACGGAGGTCGTCCAGGTGCTCGTCGCGTCGGCGGCGCGCAGCCAGTCCAGCAGGGCCGGGTTCTTCAGCTGGTCCATGGTGCCGGGACCGCCGGACACGACGACGATGTCGGGGCGGGGCACCTCGTCGAGGGCCTTGTCCGCCGTGAGGGCGAGGAAGCCGGTGTCGGTGCGGACGGGTCCGGGCTGCTCGGCGACGAAGTCGACCCGCGCGTCGGGGAGCCGGCTGAGGATCTCGTAGGGGCCCACGACGTCCAGGGCGGTGAAACGGTCGTACACGAGCATGGCGATCTGCATGGTGTGTCCCTTCGGTGGTCGAAGCGGCGTTGCGGGCGGGCCGCGGATCCTCGGTGGCCGCGGTCTGTGGGCACTCGCCGTCGTCCGTCAGTGGCCGGGGTCTGTGGGCGATCGCTGTCGTCGGCATGCGTCAGTGGCCGGCTCCACGGGAGGACACCGGTCGTGAGCGGCCGTCGGCGATGGCGGGCTCAGTGGGCCGTGGCCGGGCGGAAGCGGCGGCGGTACTCGGCGGGGGCCGTGCCGAGGGCCTTGACGAAGGCGCGGCGCATGGCCTCGGGGGTGCCGTAGCCGCTGGCGCGGGCGACCTCCTCGATGTTGTCGGGTGTGTCCTCCAGCAGACGGCGGGCGTGTTCCAGGCGGACCCTGTCGACGTAGCGGCCGGGGGTCGTGCCGGTCTCCTCGCGGAAGGCGCGCGCGAAGTGGCGCGGTGAAAGGCGGGCGCGGGCGGCGAGCGCCTCGACCGTCAGGTCACCCGCCGGATGCTCGGTGATCCATCGCTGCACCTCCCGCAGCGGTGCGCGCTGCGCGGTCTGCGCCGCGAGCTGAGCGCTGAACTGCGCCTGGTTGCCGGGCCGGCGCAGGAAGACCACCAGGTGCCGGGCGACGGCGAGCGCGACGTCCCGGTCCAGGTCCTCCTCGACCAGGGCGAGGGCCAGGTCGATGCCGGAGGTCACCCCGGCCGAGGTGGCGACGTGCCCGTCCCGGACGAAGATGGGCTCCGGGTCCACGACGACGGCCGGGTGGTCGCGGGCGAGCTTGTCGCAGTAGGCCCAGTGGGTCGTCGCCCGGCGGCCGTCCAGGAGATTGGCGGCGGCCACCAGGATGGCGCCCGTGCACACCGAGACCAGGCGCGGGACACGCGGTCCGCGGGCACGCAGCCAGTCGACCAGCCGGGGGTCGGGGTGGCGCGTGCCCTCGCCGCCGGGCACCAGCAGGGTGTGCGGGTCGGTGGCGGCGGTGAGCGCCTCGTCCGGTACGAGGGTCAGGCCGCTGGACGTGCGCACCGGGCCGCCGTCCAGGGAGGCAGTACGGATCCGATACGTGCCCGGCGTGTGCTGCTCGGCGCCCGCGAACACCTCGAGCGGCCCGGTGACGTCGAGGCTCTGGACGCCGTCGAAGAGGACGAAGAGAACGGTTCGCTGGGCCATGCCCCAGATTCTTCGCCCCAAAAAGTGTGGCCGCAATGACGTGATTCCCACCTTTTCTGCCATGCGCGGGGGATGAGAGCCGGTCGGTGAGGCGCCCGGACCCCAGTCGGCCGACGGGAGGAGATCTTCGTGTTCGCTGCCATCGCGGACGTACCGCGCCAGGTCGGCGGGGCCGTCGCCACCGTGGTCACGCTGCCGTTCAGGGCCGTGGCCCGGCTGTTCGGCGGGGCCTTGGCCGGCGCGGGCGGGAGCCGGGCCTGAGAAACGGCCCGGCGGCCCGCCGGGATGTCGCCCTGATCCCCGGTTGTCGGTGTCACCTGCCACAATTGCCGCGCAACCTCAGTGGAGAAGGCGGTACGGGATCGTGACGACACCCGGGTCCATCGAAGCAGGATCCATCGAAGGCAGGATCGCCGAGGAACTCGGCGTACGGGAGCGGCAGGTGAAGGCCGCGGTGGAACTGCTCGACGGCGGTTCGACGGTGCCCTTCATCGCCCGCTACCGCAAGGAAGCGACCGAGATGCTCGACGACGCGCAGCTGCGCACGCTCGAGGAGCGGCTGCGCTATCTGCGGGAGCTGGAGGAGCGGCGGACCGCGATCCTGGAGTCGGTGCGCGAGCAGGGCAAGCTCACCGACGAGCTGGAGGCCCGCATCCGCGGCGCCGAGACCAAGGCGCGCCTGGAGGACATCTACCTCCCGTACAAGCCCAAGCGGCGCACCAAGGCGCAGATCGCGCGCGAGGCGGGCCTGGAGCCGCTGGCGGAGGGCCTGCTCGGCGACCCGGCCGTCGAGCCCCTCGCCGCCGCGGCCGCGTTCGTGGACGCCGACAAGGGTGTCGCCGACCCGCAGGCCGCCCTGGAGGGCGCGCGGGCGATCCTCACCGAGCGGTTCTCGGAGGACGCCGACCTGATCGGCGAGCTGCGCGAGCGCATGTGGGTGCGCGGGCGGCTGGCCGCGAAGGTGCGGGAGGGCAAGGAGGAGGCCGGCGCCAAGTTCGCCGACTACTTCGACTTCGCCGAGCCGTTCACCGAGCTGCCCTCGCACCGGATCCTCGCGATGCTGCGCGGCGAGAAGGAGGAGGTCCTGGACCTCGCCCTGGAGCCGGAGGAGCCCACGGAGGGTCGCTCCTCGTACGAGGGCATCGTCGCGAACCGGTTCGGGATCGCCGACCGGGGCCGGCCCGCCGACAAGTGGCTGACGGACACGGTCCGCTGGGCCTGGCGTACCCGCATCCTCGTCCACCTCGGCATCGACCTGCGGCTGCGACTGCGGACGGCCGCGGAGGACGAGGCGGTCGATGTCTTCGCCGCCAACCTGCGCGACCTGCTGCTGGCAGCCCCGGCCGGCACCCGCTCGACGCTGGGCCTGGACCCCGGTTTCCGTACGGGCGTGAAGGTCGCCGTGGTCGACGCCACCGGCAAGGTCGTCGCCACGGACGTGATCTATCCGCACGTCCCGGCCAACAAGTGGGACGAGGCCCTCGCCAAGCTGGCCCGGCTCGCGAAGGAGCACGCGGTCGAGCTGATCGCGATCGGCAACGGCACGGCCTCCCGGGAGACCGACAAGCTCGCCGGCGAACTGATCGTCGGGCACCCGGAGCTGAAGCTCACCAAGGTGATGGTGTCGGAGGCGGGGGCGTCGGTGTACTCGGCCTCGCAGTACGCCTCGCAGGAGCTGCCGGGCATGGACGTGTCGCTGCGCGGCGCGGTGTCCATCGCCCGGCGGCTGCAGGACCCGCTGGCCGAGCTGGTGAAGATCGATCCGAAGTCCATCGGCGTCGGCCAGTACCAGCACGACCTGTCCGAGGTGAAGCTGTCCCGCTCGCTGGACGCGGTCGTGGAGGACTGTGTGAACGGCGTCGGCGTGGACGTCAACACCGCGTCCGTGCCGCTCCTGTCGCGGGTGTCGGGCATCTCCTCCGGTCTCGCCGAGAACATCGTGGCGCACCGGGACGCCAACGGCCGGTTCAAGTCCCGCTCCGAGCTGAAGAAGGTGGCGCGGCTCGGCCCGAAGGCGTACGAGCAGTGCGCGGGCTTCCTGCGCATCCGCGGCGGCGACGACCCGCTGGACGCGTCCAGCGTGCACCCCGAGGCCTACCCGGTGGTCCGCCGCATGGTGAAGACCAGCGGCCAGGAGGTCGCCTCCCTCATCGGAAACACCGGTGTGCTGCGCTCGCTGAAGCCCACCGAGTTCGTGGACGACACGTTCGGTCTGCCGACCGTGACGGACATCCTGAAGGAGCTGGAGAAGCCGGGCCGCGACCCGCGTCCCGCCTTCAGGACGGCGACCTTCAAGGAGGGCGTGGAGAAGATCTCCGACCTGTCCGCCGGGATGGTCCTGGAGGGCGTGGTGACGAACGTGGCCGCGTTCGGCGCGTTCGTGGACGTCGGCGTCCACCAGGACGGCCTGGTGCATGTGTCGGCCATGTCCAAGACGTTCGTCAAGGACCCGCGCGATGTCGCCAAGCCGGGTGACATCGTCAAGGTGAAGGTCCTCGACGTGGACATCCCGCGCAAGCGGATCGCGCTGACCCTGCGCCTGGACGAAGAGGCCGCGCCGCAGGGACAGGGCGGCGGCCGGCAGCAGCGCGGCGGCGCCCGGCCGCCCCAGCAGCGGCAGGGCGGCGGCCAGGGCCGGCGCGAGGGCCGTGGTGGCGACCGTGGCGGCGACCGGGGCGGCCGCCAGGCCCCGCCGCCCGCCAACAGCGCGATGGCCGACGCGTTGCGGCGGGCCGGTCTGCTGGATCCGAAGAAGCGCTGACAGAAGGGGGTCCGGGCCGGGCGGGTCACACCGTCCGGCCCGGACCCGCAAACCACATGCCCAGTGATCACCTGGCTGTCAGACTCGCCCCATGACCGTCACGGATCCCAAGCACGACCTCCAGGTGTATCTGCAGGACGCCCGCGATGTCCTGCTGTGGAAGCTGGAGGGCCTGTCCGAGTACGACGTCCGGCGTCCCGTGACCCCGACGGGGACCAATCTGCTGGGGCTGGTCAAGCACCTCACCGGCGCCGAGGCCCTGTACTTCGGCGCGACCTACGGCCGGCCCTTGGACGGAACGCCCCTGTGGCTCACCGGGGACGCGGAACCCAACGCCGACCTGTGGGCCCGGCCGGACGAGAGCCGGGAGGACATCGTCGGCCGGTACCGCGCGGCCTGGGCGCACTCCGACGAGACCATCGCCTCACTGCCCCTGGACGCGGTCGGACGGATACCCGGGGACGAGGGCAGTGAGGTGACACTGCACCACAGCCTCACCCACATGATCGCCGAGACCCAGCGGCACGCCGGACACGCCGACATCGTACGGGAGTTGATCGACGGTGCGACGGGGCAGCGGCCGGACGGAACGAACATGGCCCCCGGAGACGAAGCCGCGTGGGCGGCGCACCGGGAGCGGGTGCAGCGTGCGGCCGAGAAGGCTTGACGGAAACGTCTGTTGAGAGATCGGTCGGATCACTACTATTCGATCGGTTTCAACTTCTGCCCTCTTTCCGGGCGAAAACTCATCCTTACGGGGGACACATGTTCAGACGTACCACCGTTGCGGCGCTGTCGGGCGCGCTGGCACTGTCGGCCCTCACCGTGACGGCCGCCCAGGCCGACTCCGGCGAAGGAGACACCCACGTCCTCCTGGCCGTCGTCAACGGCGGCCAGCCGGTCGTGCTGGGCGCCATGACGAAGAAGACGGTCACACTCAGCATCAGCGCGAGCGACGACTCGGGGATCAAGGACGCCTACGGCTTCCTCTATCACGGCTCGTTCGACAACCCCGACGGCTCCGCCGGGCCCGGTTCCGACACTCCGCTGACCTGTACCCCGGTCGCCGGGAGCACCACCACCTCGACCTGCACCGCCAGCATCACCATCGACCCGAACGCGATGCTCATCAACGCCAACGCCGGTACCTGGCACATCTGGACGTCCGTGGACGCCAACGACTTCGACTACGTCAACACGGAGAACGCGGGCACCTTCCTGATGAAGCGTGCCGCCAAGCTGACCGTCGACGCCTCCCCCGAGCCGGTGGCCGCGGGCGCCACGATCACCGTCAAGGGCGCGCTGACCCGCGCCAACTGGGGCAAGGGCGGCACCTACAGCGGCTACGCGGGCCAGTCGGTGAAGCTGCAGTTCCGGAAGGCCGGCACCACGACGTACACCACCGTGAAGACGGTGACCAGCGGCACCGACGGCGCTCTCAAGACCACGGCGACGGCCACCGCGGACGGCTACTGGCGCTGGAGCTTCGCCGGGACCGGCACGACCGGACCGGCCAAGGCCTCCGGCGACTACGTCGACGTCACCACGGGCTGACCCAGCGGCCGCTAGCGCTCCGTCACCTTCCCGTCCGCCACCTCCAGCCGCCGGGTCACCCGGACCGCGTCCAGCATGCGCCGGTCGTGGGTGACCAGGAGCAGGGTGCCCTCGTAGGAGTCGAGGGCGGACTCCAGCTGTTCGATGGCGGGCAGGTCGAGGTGGTTCGTCGGCTCGTCCAGGACGAGGAGGTTCACTCCCCTGCCTTGGAGCAACGCGAGGGCGGCGCGGGTGCGTTCGCCCGGGGAGAGGGTCGCGGCCGGGCGCAGCACGTGGTCGGACTTCAGGCCGAACTTGGCGAGCAGGGTGCGGACCTCGACCGGCTCGGTGTCGGGGACGGCCGCGTGGAAGGCGTCCAGCAGGGTCTCCGGGCCGTGGAAGAGCTTGCGGGCCTGGTCGACCTCGCCGACCAGGACGCCCGAGCCGAGCGCCGCGTGCCCCGAGTCGAGCGGGACACGGCCGAGCAGCGCGCCCAGCAGGGTGGACTTGCCGGCACCGTTGGCCCCGGTGACCGCGACCCGGTCCGCCCAGTCGATCTGCAGGGACACCGGGCCGAAGGTGAAGTCGCCGCGCCGGACCTCGGCGTCCCGCAGGGTCGCCACGACCGCTCCGGAGCGCGGGGCGGCGGCGATCTCCATGCGCAGCTCCCACTCCTTGCGCGGCTCCTCCACCACGTCCAGGCGCTCGATCATGCGCTGGGTCTGCCGCGCCTTGGCCGCCTGCTTCTCGCTGGCCTCACTGCGGAACTTGCGGCCGATCTTGTCGTTGTCGTTGCCTGCCTTGCGCCGGGCGTTCTTCACACCCTTGTCCATCCAGCCCCGCTGCATCTGCGCGCGCTCCTGGAGGGCGGCCTTCTTGTCCGCGAACTCCTCGTAGTCCTCGCGCGCGTGCCGGCGGGACACCTCCCGCTCCTCCAGGTAGGCCTCGTAGCCGCCGCCGTAGAGGTTGATCTGCCGCTGGCCCAGGTCGAGTTCGAGGATCTTGGTGACCGTGCGGGTGAGGAACTCGCGGTCGTGGCTGACGACGACCGTGCCGGCGCGCAGGCCGGTGACGAAGCGCTCCAGGCGCTCCAGGCCGTCGAGGTCGAGGTCGTTGGTGGGCTCGTCCAGGAGGAAGACGTCGTAGCGGGACAGCAGGAGCGAGGCGAGTCCGGCGCGGGCCGCCTGGCCGCCGGACAGCGCGGTCATCGGCTGGTCCAGGTCCACGGCGAGGCCGAGCGAGTCGGCGGTTTCCTCCGCGCGCTCCTCCAGATCGGCGCCGCCTAGGCCGAGCCAGCGCTCCAGGGCGGTTGCGTAGGCGTCGTCGGCGCCGGGTGCCCCGTCCATGAGTGCCTGAGTGGCCTCGTCCATGACGCGCTGGGCCTCGGCGACACCCGTACGACGGGCCAGGAACTCCCGGACGGTCTCGCCCGGCCTGCGCTCCGGCTCCTGCGGCAGATGACCCACGGTGGCGGTCGGCGGGGACAGCCGCAGCTCGCCTTCTTCGGGCGCGGTGAGTCCGGCGAGCAGCTTCAGCAGGGTGGACTTGCCCGCGCCGTTGGCACCGACGAGACCGATCACGTCGCCGGGCGCGACGACGAGGTCCAGCCCGGAGAAGAGGGAACGGTCGCCGTGCCCGGCGGCGAGGTTCTTGGCGACGAGGGTGGCAGTCATCAGGACGCCGATCCTAATGGGCCGGACACCCGTGTCTCAGCCCGGCTTCCGGCGGGCCGCTCCCGCGCCCCAGCCTCTTCCGTTTCCGGGTCGACCCGCTCCCGCGCTTCAGCGCCCGTTTCCGGTGGGCCCCACCCCGCGCCTCGCCCCTGTTCCCTGGTGGGCCCCACCCCCGCGTCCCAGTCCCCGCTTCCCGGTGGCCCAGCCCCGCGTCCCAGCCCGCGTCCCCGGCGGCCCATCCCTGCGTCTCAGCCACGTCCGCGGCCGGTGACCTGTGCCTCAGCTCCGCCTCCCGTCGGTGACCGGTGCCGCGAGTGCGCCTCCCGTCGTGCGGGCGACGAGGTACGCCTCCCCCTTGACGGCCTTCGGGTCCAGTGCGACGCGGTGCCGGCCGGGTTCCAGGACGCCGTCGAACACGTCGCGGGTGTGGGTGCGGTAGAGCCGGTCGAGGCGGTAGGCGGTGATCCGTACCCGGCACGCCGAGGTCACCTCGACGTCCGCGGTGCTGTCGGCGGCGGCCAGCCCCACGAGCCGGCGCTGCGGGAGCGGGCTGGGGTCGAGGGCGTGCTCGATCTGGGCGACCAGCAGCGGCACGATCGGGGCCAGGCCGTCCACCCGGGCGATGTCGACCCCCGCACGCTCGAAGGCCTCCACCACGGCGGCGCGATCCTCCTCGCCGACCGCACGACCGAAGGCGACCGCGCCGTAACCGCGCAGTTCCTCGGCGGGGACGGCCCGGGCGTCCTGGGTGATGTCGGCGCCGATGCCGATCGTGCGCAGCGCGGCGGCAAGCTTGGCCAGGACCGCGACCCGGGCGCCGATGAGCAGCACGCGCCGGCGGGGCGCGGCGGAGCGCTCCATCAGGGCGCCGAGTGCGGCGCGGTACCCGGCGCCGTGGAAGCGGAACGGCCCTATGCCGTGGTAGCCGTTCAGTTCGAGGTCGGCGTGCTCGTCCGTCTGCCAGGCGAAGTCCCGCCAGATGTAGTCCTCGCCGTCGCGCTCGATGACGGCGGTGACCGCCCCACAGCCCAGGTCCGCGCACTCGGGACAGCCGTAGATGACGAACCGGCCGTCGGGAAGCGGCGGTTCGGCCTCCAGGAGCAGTCCGCGCACCTGCGCGGTGAAGATGGCGGGCGGGATGTCCGAGGCGAGCGGGGAGACGGCGTCCAGGTCGGAGAGCCGGAACAGCAGCGGACGGCCGTCGACGACGAAGTCCACGAAGTCGCGGTGGACCTGGTAGCCGCCGTCGGCGAGCACACCGCCGGCGCGGATCGCCGGTGCCAGGTCGAAGGTCGCGTATGCGGCAGACATGCTGTGAGTATCCCCACACCGGCACGGATGTGAGCGCAGCATGACAGAGTCGTCCGGACAGGGCCTATCGTCCTGGCGTGGACAGCGAGCCGAGTGACGCAGTGATCGTGGTCGGGAGCGGGGTCGCCGGGCTGACGACGGCCCTGGCCCTGGCGGAGTCCGGCCGCCGGGTACGGGTATGGACGCGGGAGCCCGCCGAACGTACGACCTCGGCGGTCGCGGGCGGTCTGTGGTGGCCGTACCGCATCGAACCCGAGCCGCTGGCCGGTGCGTGGGCGCTCGAGTCCCTCGCCGGGTACGAGGAGTTGGCGGACCGGCCGGACGAGACGGGCGTACGCCTGGTCGACGGCGTACACCGGGGGACCCGGCTGGACGAACTGGGCGCCTGGGCGGGCCGGGTGCCGGGACTGCGGGCGGTGGCCGACGGTCTCGCGGCGCGGCTGCCGGTGATCGACATGCCGGTGCACCTGGCGTGGCTGCGGGAGCGGCTCGCGAAGGCGGGAGGCGTGGTCGAGACGCGCGAGGTGACCGACCTCGCCGGGGTGCCCGCACCGATCGTGGTCAACTGCGCGGGTCTGGGCGCGCGTTCGCTGGTACCGGACCCGGCGGTGCGTCCCGTGCGCGGACAACTGGTGGTCGTGGAGAACCCGGGAGTCACGACCTGGTTCACCTCAGTCGGCCATTCCCCCGACCACTCCTCCGCCGCCTCCACGTACTTCATCCCGCAGCCGGGCGGTCTGCTGCTCGGTGGTACGGCGGAGGAGGACGACTGGTCCCTGGAGCCGGACCCGGCCACCGCCGCGGCGATCGTGGCCCGGTGCGCGGCGGTCCGCCCGGAGATCGCGCAGGCGCGGGTGCTGGGCCACCGGGTGGGGCTGCGCCCGGCCAGGCACGCGGTACGACTGGAACGGCAGCCGCTGCCGGACGGCCGCGTGCTGGTGCACAACTACGGCCATGGCGGCGCCGGGATCACGGTGGCGTGGGGGTGTGCCCGGGAGGCGGCCGGGTTGGCGTTCCCGGCCGCCTGAAAGGTGCCCGCAGCCACGCACCCCGAAAGGGGCGCGGGGCTGTATCGATATGCGGCTCCGCCGCGTGGGCGCGACCGGCCACAACGGAGCCGCAGCCGCCGGACGGCCCAAGCCACGCGGTGACCGGCGTCGGTCAGTTCGCCGGTATGTGCTGGGCGGCGTGCGGTGCGCGGACGCCGGTCAGCCGTGCCGGGGCGGGAGCCACGGCCGTCGTACCACCGGTGGCCCGGGCGAACGCCGGCGCCCCACCGACCAGCGGGAGCCCGGCCGTCGTACCCGACAGGGACACCGTGACGGTGGGCCTGGTGGACGGCGGGTCGATGAGGTCCTTGTCCGTGCCCGCGATGATCAGGGCCAGCCGGTGACCCTTGGGAACGACGTGGTCGGTGGCCGCGAGACGAAGAGTCATCGTGTACGCCTTGCCCGGGGTGAGCGGAACGCCCTTGCCGAGCGAGGCGTAGTGGCCGAGATCGGCCCATCCGCGGCTGAACACGGTGTAGTCGACCTTGGCCGTCCTGGCCGCCGTCTCCTTGAAGCAGGCGCTGTCCCCGGCCGTGCTCTCGCCCCAGCAGGTGCGGCTGGTGAGGGTGGTGATGCCCTCGCCGCTGTCGGCGTAGTCGCGGATGGTGTCCGGGCCGAGGTCGACCAGGACGGCGGACAGGTGGGCCGAGGTGGTGGTCGGTGTCGCGGTCACCGTCACGCTGGACGAGCCGGACAGGCGCAGGTCGTGGCTGAGCGGCGCGGTGAGGAAGCCTGTCTTCTCCGGAGTCGGCGTGGTGAGGTGTGCCGCCCAGTCGGTCTCGCTCAGCTTCGGGTCGTCGGTGATGGTCTCGGTGCCGGTGGCCGGGTGCAGGCCGAGCGTGCCGACGCCCGCCAGGGTGCCGGGAGCCGGGTGCAGAACGGTGGTCCGGGTGGTCTCCGGGGGCCAGACGCGGGAGGTGACCCACTGGTCGGGGTGGCGTTCGATGTCGGCCATCGGCTCGCGGTCGATGCCGTTGTCGTAGCCGAGGAGTTCATGGTCGAACCAGCGGTGCAGGGTGTCCACCCAGGCACCGCGCCGGTAGTCGAAGGGGTCGACGTGGCCGGTCTGGGAGAGCCAGATCTTGCGCTCGACGCCGTGCTTCGCCAGCGCGTCCCACCACTGGCCGAAGTGCTTGGTGCGGACGTTGAGGTCCTGCATGCCGTGCACCAGGAACACGCTGGCGCGCACCCTGGCCGCGTCCTTGACGTAGTCCCGCTCGGTCCACAGCGGGGTCCAGTCGCCGCTGCGGGGGCTGCCGTCGGCGAGTTTCTTCTGTACGGCGGCGCAGTGTGCGTGCGCCGCGTCGCTCTCGACGTAACCGGCCAGTTCGCCGGGGCCGCCGTCGTGCAGCGGGGCGCCCTGCGCGAAGTAGTAGTCGTACCAGGAGGAGATGCCGCTGATCGGGACGATGGTCTTCAGGCCTTTCACGCCGGTGGCGGCGACGCCGTTGGCGATCGTGGCGTCCCAGCTCTTGCCGATCATGCCCGTACGGCCGTTGGTCCAGGTCGCTCGGACGGTCTTCGTCCCGGTCCGGCTGGTGTACGCCTTGGCGCGGCCGTTCAGCCAGTCGATGACGGCCTTCGCGGACTGGACGTCGGAGCGGCCGCCGACGTCGACGCAGCCGTCGGAGCGGTTGGTGCCGGCGAGGTCGACGCCGACGAACGCGTAGCCGCGCGGCACGAAGTAGTTGTCGTAGAACAGCGGCATCTGCACGACGTGGCCTTGCGCGTCGTACGTCTTGACCTGGCTCTCGTTGCCGCGTCCGCAGCAGGAGTAGTAGGGGCTGGCGTCCATGATGACGGGCACCTTGCGGCCCTGGCGGGCGGGTTCGGCGGGCCGGACGATGTCGGCGGCGACGCGGTCGGCGTGGCCGTCGCCGTCCTCGTCGAGCCCCGTGTCCACCCATACGGACTCGCGGACGGCGTGGGCGTAGGAGTAGACGGGCCCGCTCTCGCGCGGGGCCCGGCTCCCGCCGGTGGCAGCGGCGGACGGGGTGAGGAAGGCGGCCGTCAGGATGGCGACGACCGCGGTCGCGAGCGCTCTCCAGATCGTGAAGCGCGTGCGGACGAGGATGCGAATCGGCATGCGCGGACGGTACTCCGGTGAACTCCCGCTGCAGAAGGGGGCTTTGCGGCACTCCGCGGGCACGTGACGGCTGAATGGCGATCGTGTGACAGCGGGGGCCATGGACAGAGCAGGGGCCACAGGGACTGAATAGGCTCCGAACAGCGTTCCCCGAAGGATCTTCCGAACGGACTTGCAGTCCAGACGACTTGGAGCTGACGTGCACCGCAGAATCATCGCGCCGGGCGCACTCGCGGCGGCCTCCCTTCTGCTGGCGATCCCGGCATCGGCCGCGAGCTTCTCCCCCGGCGCGCCGGGCATCGGCGACCCCTACTACCCGTACTACGGCAACGGCGGCTACGACGTCTCGCACTACGACCTGAGGCTGCAGTACCAGCCGAAGTCGGACGAGTTGCAGGGCACGGCGACGATCCTGGCGCGGACCACCCAGGACCTGTCCAGCTTCGACCTGGACTTCCTGCTGGACGTGAGCGAGGTACGGGTCAACGGCGCGAAGGCCGCCTTCACCACCTCCGGGCAGCACGAGCTGGTGATCACGCCGAAGACACCACTGGCCAAGGGCACGCCGATCACGGTGGTGGTCCGCTACAGCGGGGTGCCGTCGACGAAGAGCGCCTACGGCTTCAACACCTGGCACCGCACGCCCGACGGCGCCGTCGCGGCCGACGAGCCCGAGGCGGCCTGGTGGTGGTTCCCGAGCAACGACCACCCGAGCGACAAGGCCACCTACGACGTGTCGGTGGCCGTGCCGGACGGCACCCAGGCCCTCTCCAACGGCACCCTCCAGTCCACCAGTTCGAAGCTCGGCTGGACCCGCTACAACTGGCGGCAGAACAAGCCGCAGGCGACCTATCTGGCCACCCTCGCCATCGGCAGGTTCGACATCACGACCAGCACCTCCGACGGCGGAGTGCCGGTCGTCAACGCCTACAGCAAGGACCTCGGCGACAACGACGGCGCCGCGCGGGCGAGCGTGGAGCGCACCGGGGAGATCGTCGACTGGCTCAGCGGCTACTTCGGGCCCTACCCGTTCAGCACCGCAGGCGGATACGTGCCGAACACCACCACCGGGTACGCGCTGGAGACCCAGACCCGCGTCTACTACAGCCCGAAGCAGTTCGCGAACGGCTCCAACACCTCCGTGGTCGTGCACGAGCTGGCCCACCAGTGGTACGGCGACGACGTGTCGCTGAAGGGCTGGAAGGACATCTGGATCAACGAGGGCTTCGCCCGGTACGCGCAGTGGCTGTGGTCGGAGCACGAGGGCGAGGGCACCACGCAGGAACTCGCCGACTACGTGTACGCCTCCCATCCGGCCGACGACGCGTTCTGGACGGTCAAGCCCGGCGACCCGGGCCCGGACGACCAGTTCGACCTCGCCGTCTACGACCGTGGAGCGCTCGCCATCCAGGCGCTGCGCAACGAGATCGGTGACGACGCGTTCTTCCGCGTTCTGAAGGGCTGGCCGCAGGAGCACGCGTACGGCAACGCCTCGGTGGCCGACTTCCAGAAGTACGCCGAGCAGGTGTCCGGCAAGCCTCTCGCGGCGCTGTTCGACACCTGGCTGTTCCAGCCGTCGAAGCCGGCCGCACCCGCGGCACGCACCGCCTCCCTGGCGAAGGCGGACACGTCGGTGACCCGGCCGAAGTCGTGGAAGAAGATCGAGGCGACGAACGACATCCACGACGCCCGCGGCCACTGACCCGGACCGGTCCGGGGCCGCCTCGGCTCTGCTGTCAGGCCGGTGCAGGGGCTCGGCTCCGCCGTCCGTCGGCGCACGGGCTCGGCTCTGACATCCGGCTGGTGCAGGGACTGGCCTCGCTGTAGGGCCGGTGCACGAACTCGGCTCTGACATCCGGCGGCGCAGGAGCCCGGCCCTGTTGTCCGGCCGGTTCAGGGTCTCGGTTCCGCCGACCGTTTGAGCAGCTCGTCCCGGTCTATCGACTCCGCTCGGGAGGCCGGGACGGTGCAGGCGTAGGCGCCCGCTATCGCGCCGTAGCGGGCGCAGGCCTCGGGCGGCTCTCCGGTGAGGCGGCCGTAGAGGAACGCGGCGGCGAAGGCGTCGCCCGCGCCGTTGGAATCCACCACCGGCGCGGGCGGCAATGCCGCGGGCAGGCGGGTCAGCTCGCCGTCGGCCAGCAGATACGCGCCCTCGGCTCCGGCGGTGGCGACGACCACCTCGGCCCTGCCCCGCTCGGCGATGCGCCGCATCGTCCGCTCGGTGTCGGTCAGGGCGGCGGCCGACAGGAAGACGACGTCCGCCGCCCGGGCGAAGGGCTCGTGGTACGGGTTCTCCCCGTCCCAGTCGTGCAGATCCGTGGACAGGGGTACGCCCGTCGCCCTGAGCACCGGCAGCGCCTCGGCGCAGGGCTGGGTGATGGTCACGTGCACATGGCGGCTCGCCCCGGCCAGCGTGCGCAGCAGCTCCGGCGGGAAGCGGTCGTCGGGGCGGGCTCGGCTGGTGTCGTACAGGGACAGGCGGCGGCCGTCCGGGCCGACGAGGTTGACCGCCCGTTTGGTACCGGCGGGCTGCGGGAGTGCGGTCAGTGCGATGCCGTGCTCGCGGTGCAGGGCCCGCACGAGGTCGCCCTCGGGGTCGTCGCCGAGCAGGTCGAGGTGGTGGGTGCGCAGGCCGAGTGCGGCAAGGCTCAGCGCGACGAAGTCGCCGGTCTGCCCGGCGCGGGTGCGGATCCCGGAGTCGATCATGTAGCTGTCGGCGTACGGAAGGGGCAGCTCGGGGACGTGGATGATCGTGTCCACGCCCGCTCCGCCCAGCACCAGGACGTCCGTCGCAGGGGTGTGTGAGCTCATCCGCCCTCTCCGTGGTCGTACACCGTCACCTTGATCCCTCGCTTCACCAGCCGCTCGGTGATGAGCGGCTCTATGCGGGACCAGGTGCCGCCCGCCAGGCCGCAGCCTATGCGGGGCATGTGCACGGACGCGCCCAGTTCGATCACTTCGCCGGAGAGGCGGTCGAGGGCGGTGTCGATCGACTCGTAGCGGACGGGGACGCCCTTGCTCCCCCTCCGGATGCCACGCCGGCCGATCATGTTGGCCACCCAGACATACGGCTCGGCCCGTACCAGTTGGACGGCCCCCAGTCCGAAGTCGTTCTTCGCGCGGTCGCGGTGCCAGGCGCGGTACGCCGCCTCCGGCTCCGGCCAGCGTCGCGAGAGTGCGAGCACGAAGCCCTTGCCCCAGCCGCCGATGTCGTTGCAGACATGGGCGATCACCTTGGCGCCCTTGGCCGACGGCACGGTGGCGTCACCTCGGACATACACGATCTCCGACATGACGCCACCGTAGGCGATGCCACTGACAGTGGCGCTGAGCTGTTACTTCGTGAGTTCGGACAGCTCCTGGTCGGTGTTCTTCGACACCCGGCGGCGCACGCCGAACCAGCCGGCGACCAGCATGACGGCGATCACCGGAATCAGCAGGATGGTCTTCCGGCCCACCTCGGGGTCGTTCCACATCATGCCGAGGCAGATCAGCAGGAACGCGATCGTGGCGATCTCGGTGACCGGGCTGAACTTCAGCTGGAAGTGCGGCCGGGTCGCGAGGCCCGCACGGGCGCGGCGGACGAAGACCATGTGGCAGATCATGATGATCACCCAGGTGCTGATGATGCCGAGGGAAGCGATGTTCAGCACGATCTCGAAGGCCTGGCTGGGCATGAGGTAGTTCAGGCCGACGCCGAGCACACAGACCGCGCAGGTCAGCAGGATGCCGCCGTAGGGGACCTGGCTGCGGTTCATACGGGCGGTGAACTTCGGGGCGGAGCCCGCCATGGCCATGGAGCGCAGGATGCGGCCGGTGGAGTACAGGCCGGAGTTCAGCGAGGACATGGCCGCGGTCAGGACGACCAGGTTCATCACGTCACCGGCCGCCGGGACGCCGATCTTCGACAGGACCGTGACGAACGGGCTCTCGTCGGCGGAGTACACCGAGCCGGGCAGCAGCAGGGCGAGCAGCACGACCGAGCCGACGTAGAACAGGCCGACACGCCACATGATCGAGTTCACCGCGCGCGGGACGACCTTCTCCGGCTCGGCGGTCTCGCCGGCCGCGATACCGACCAGTTCCAGGGCGGCGTAGGCGAAGATCACGCCCTGCATGACCAGGACGACCGGCATCGCGCCGTGCGGGAAGAGTCCGCCGTGGTCGGTGACGACGCTCAGGCCGGGGGTGTGGCCGCCGACCTTGTGCTGGGTGGCGAGCAGGAAAATGCTGATCAGCATGAAGCCGACGATGGTGGCGACCTTGATGATCGAGAACCAGAACTCCAGCTCGCCGAAGATCTTCACCGAGATCAGGTTCACGGCCAGGACCACCGCGAGGGCGATCAGGGCGAGCACCCACTGGGGAATGCTGGTGAACATGCTCCAGTAGTGCGTGTAGAGCGCGATCGCGGTGATGTCGGCGATGCCGGTGGTCGACCAGTTCAGGAAGTACATCCAGCCGGCGACGTAGGCACCCTTCTCGCCGAGGAACTCGCGCGCGTAGGACACGAAGGACCCGGAGGACGGGCGGTACAGGACCAGCTCGCCGAGGGCCCGGACGACGAAGAAGGCGAAGACGCCGCAGACCAGGTAGGCCAGGGCGAGCGCCGGGCCCGCGTTGTGCAGGCGGCCGCCGGCGCCCAGGAGGAGTCCGGTGCCGATCGCGCCACCGATGGCGATCATGTTGACGTGGCGGGCCTTGAGGTCCTTGCTGTAACCGGCGTCGCCCGCGTCCGCGGGCGTCTGGGCCGCCTGCGCGGCCTGGGTGCGGGCGGGGGCCTGTGCCGATTCCACGGCGTCCTTGCTCACGGGTGGTTCACTTCCTGGTGCGCCCGGACCTCGTGGGTCCGGGGGACGTGCAGGGCTTGGTCCGCACCACCCTGTTGAGCCGCGGCACAGACCAAGCCAGCAGCTTCCCAGAAGGGATCACCCTCACGCGGTGGTCCATGTCACACAGCGTTACTTCTCACATGATCAACGCAAGGTTCACACGCCGTTCACCTCGGGTTTCACAGCATTGGTGAGACAGCGATACTGCTGCACATGACCACCGATGCCGGGGACACGCCCCTCACCGTCGACGAGCTGGCCGCCCGCGCCGGCGTCACGGTGCGCACCGTCCGCTTCTACGGCAGCAAGGGCCTGCTGCCGCCTCCGGTGATCGGCCCGCGCCGGGTGGGGCACTACGGGCCGGAGCACCTGGCCCGGCTGGCCCTGATCGAGGAGTTGCAGCAGCAGGGCATGACCCTGTCGGCGATCGAGCGCTACCTCGGGCAGCTGCCCGCCGACCTCTCCCCGCACGACCTGGCCATTCACCGTGCCGTGGTCGCGTCCTGGGCGCCGGACACGGTCGACACGGTGTCGCGGGAGGAGCTGGAGCGGCGAGCCGGACGGCCGCTCGCCGCCGAGGACGTGGAGCGGCTGGCGGCGATGAACGTCGTCATGGCGGCGGAGGGCGCGGAGGGCGACACCTTCCGGGTGGACTCCGGGCTGCTCCGGCTCGGGGTGCAGCTGCTCGACGTACCGCTGTCGCAGGAGGTGATCCTCGCGGCGCGCAAGGTGCTCATCGAGCACTCGCGCGCCGCGGCCCATCAGCTCTCCCAGCTCTTCCGCGGCGAGGTCGCGGAGCGAGACGCGCGGGACGTGAAGTCCCTGTCGGCGCACATGCACCCTCTGGTGGTGCAGTCGTTGCTGACGACGTTCCAGCGCTCGCTGCGGGAAGAGCTGAGCGAGTGGGTCACCCGGCCGGAACCGGCCGAGCCCGGCTCAGGAGTGGACTGAGTCGGCGAACGGCTCTCCCTTCTCGGCCTTCTCCACGAGCAGCGCGGGCGGGGTGAAACGCTCGCCGTAGGCCTCGGCCAGCTCACGCGCGCGTGCTACGAATCCGGGCAGGCCCCCCTCGTAGCCGTTGATGTACTGGAGCACACCGCCGGTCCAGCCCGGGAAGCCGATGCCGAAGATCGAGCCGATGTTGGCGTCGGCGACGGAGGTCAGGACGCCCTCCTCCAGGAGGCGCACGGTGTCGAGCGCTTCGGAGAAGAGCATCCGCTCCTGCATGTCCCGGAAGGGGATCTCGTACCCGGGCTTGGTGAAGTGCTCGCGCAGGCCCGGCCAGAGTCCGGCCCGCTTGCCGTCCTCGGAGTAGTCGTAGAAGCCGCTGCCGCCGCTGCGGCCGGGGCGGCCGAACTCGTCGACCATGCGGTCGATGACCGCCTCGGCCGGGTGCGCGGTCCAGGTGCCGCCCGCCTCCTCCACGGCCCGCTTCGTCTCGTTGCGGATCTTGCGCGGGAGGGTGAGGGTCAGCTCGTCCATGAGGGAGAGGACCTTGGCCGGGTAGCCGGCCTGGGCGGCAGCCTGCTCCACGGAGGCGGGCTCGATGCCCTCGCCGACCATGGCGACGCCCTCGTTGATGAAGTGGCCGATCACGCGGGAGGTGAAGAAGCCGCGCGAGTCGTTCACGACGATCGGCGTCTTGTTGATCTGACGGACCAGGTCGAAGGCCCGGGCCAGGGCCTCGTCGCCGGTGCGCTCGCCCTTGATGATCTCCACCAGCGGCATCTTGTCGACCGGGGAGAAGAAGTGCAGCCCGATGAAGTCGGCCTGGCGGTCCACGCCCTCGGCGAGCGTGGTGATGGGCAGGGTGGAGGTGTTGGAGCACAGCAGCGCGTCGGGCGCGACGACGGACTCGATCTCCTGGAACACCTTGTGCTTGAGCGAGGTGTCCTCGAAGACGGCCTCGATCACCGCGTCGCAGCCCGCGAGGTCGGCGGCCTCGGCGGTGGGCGTGATCCGGGCGAGCAGCGCGTCCGCCTTCTCCTGGCTGGTACGGCCCTTTGCGACGGCCTTGGCGCACAGCTTCTCGGAGTAGGCCTTGCCCTTGGTCGCCGCCTCCGGGGAGACGTCCTTCAGGACGACGTCGATGCCGGCGCGGGCACACGAGTAGGCGATGCCGGCGCCCATCATGCCCGCGCCGAGCACCGCGACCTTGTGGACCTTGCGGGCCTCGATGCCCTTCGGGCGGTTGGCGCCGGAGTTGACCGCCTGGAGGTCGAAGAAGAACGCCTGGATCATGTTCTTCGAGGTCTGACCGGCGGCGAGCTCCACGAAGTAGCGGGCCTCGATGACCTGGGCGGTCTCGAAGTCGACCTGGGAGCCCTCGACGGCCGCGGCGAGGATGTTGCGGGGAGCCGGGTAGGGGGCGCCGTTCGTCTGCTTGCGCAGGGTGGCCGGGAAGGCGGGCAGGTTCGCGGCGAACTTCGGGTTGGCGGGCGTACCGCCGGGGATCTTGTAGCCGGGCTTGTCCCAGGGCTGCTGCGACTCGGGGTTGGCGTCGATGAAGGCGCGGGCCTTGGCGTGCAGTTCCTCGGGCGTGGCGGCGACCTCGTGGACGAGGCCGTTCTCCTGGGCGCGGCGTGCGTTGTACTGCTGGCCCTGGAGGAGCACCTTCAGCAGGGCGTCGGCGATGCCCAGCAGCCGCACGGTGCGGACGACGCCGCCTCCGCCGGGGAGCAGGCCGAGGGTGACCTCGGGGCAGCCGATCTTGGTGCCGGAGGTGTCGAGGGCGACCCGGTGATGGCAGGCGAGGGCCAGTTCGAAGCCGCCGCCCAGGGCGGCGCCGTTGATGGCGGCGACGACGGGCTTGCCGAGGGTCTCGATGCGGCGCAGGTTGCGCTTGATGGCGAGGCCGCCGTCGAAGAGGTCCTGGGCGGTCTCCGGGGTGACCCGGATCAGGTCGCGCAGGTCGCCGCCCGCGAAGAAGGTCTTCTTGGCGGAGGTGAAGATGATGCCGCGGACGGAGTCCCGCTCGGCCTCCAGGCGGTCGGTGATCGCGGCGAGGGAGTCGCGGAACGCCTGGTTCATGGTGTTCGCGGACTGGTTGGGGTCGTCCAGGACGAGGGTGACGACACCGGTGTCGTCCTGCTCCCAGCGGATGGTGGTGCTCTCGGTCATGACAGTCGTCTCCGTTGAGGTCTCGGAAGTCTCGTGATTCCGCGGGGAGTTCAGATGCGCTCGACGATGGTGGCGATGCCCATGCCGCCGCCGACGCACAGGGTGGCGAGGCCGTAGCGCTTGTCCTGGCGCTCCAGCTCGTCGATGAGCGAGCCGAGGATCATCGCGCCGGTCGCGCCGAGCGGGTGGCCGAGGGCGATGGCGCCGCCGTTGACGTTGACCTTGTCCAGCGACAGGCCCATGTCCTTGACGAAGCGCAGGACCACCGCGGCGAACGCCTCGTTGATCTCGACCAGGTCGATGTCGTCGATGGTGAGGCCGGCCTTGGCCAGGGCCTTGCGGGTGGCGGGGGCGGGCCCGGTGAGCATGATGGTGGGCTCGGAGCCGGAGACGGCGGCGGAGACGATCCGCGCGCGCGGGGTGAGGCCGTAGCGCTCGCCGACCTCCTTGGAGCCGATCGCGACGAGCGAGGCGCCGTCGACGATGCCGGAGGAGTTGCCCGCGTGGTGGACGTGGTCGATCTTCTCCACCCAGTGGTACTTCTGCAGCGCGACCGCGTCGAAGCCGCCGAGTTCGCCGATGTCCGCGAAGGACGGCTTGAGCTTGGCGAGGGAGTCGGCGGTGGTGCCGGGGCGCAGATGCTCGTCGTGGTCGAGGACGACCAGGCCGCTGCGGTCCTTCACGGGGACGACGGAGCGGTCGAAGCGGCTCTCCTTCCAGGCCGTGGCGGCGCGCTCCTGGGACAGGGCCGCGTACTCGTCGACGTCCCGGCGGGAGAAGCCCTCGATGGTGGCGATCAGGTCGGCGCCGATGCCCTGCGGCACGAAGTTGACGGCGAGGTTGGTCATCGGGTCGTTGAACCAGGCGCCGCCGTCGGAGGCCATCGGCACCCGGGACATGGACTCCACACCGCCCGCGAGGACCAGGTCCTCCCAGCCGGCACGGACCTTGGCGGCGGCCAGGTTGACGGCCTCCAGGCCCGAGGCACAGAAGCGGTTCTCCTGGACGCCGGCGACGGTGTCGGGCAGTCCGGCGGCGATCGCGGCGATCCGGGCGATGTCGGAACCCTGGTCGCCGACGGGGCCGACGACACCGAGCACGATGTCGTCGACGGCGGCCGGGTCGAGGCCGGGGAAGCGGTCGCGGATCTCGTGGATGAGGCCGACGACCAGGTCGATGGGCTTGGTGCCGTGCAGGGCGCCGTTCGCCTTGCCGCGGCCGCGCGGGGTGCGGATCGCGTCGTACACGTACGCTTCGGTGCTCACTGGTGTGCCTTTCGGGAGGGTGGGCCGAGCGGGGTGGGCGGGGTCGGCCGGCGTCGGTGAACGGGTCGTGGTTCAGGTGTCGGTGGCCGGATGGTCGTCCGCGGGTGCGGGTATCCCCCAGTCCCGCGCCACCGCCTCCGTGTCGGCGCCCGGCAGGGCGGGGCCGGTACGGACGCACGTGGGGGTGGCGGAGAAACGGGGGGCGGGGGCCGGCTGGGTGATGCCGGCGTGGTCGGTGAAGGTGCCGCGGGCGGCCAGGTGCGGGTGGTGCGGGGCCTCGCGCAGGGACAGCACAGGGGTCACACAGGCGTCGGTTCCCTCGAAGAGGGCCGTCCACTCGTCCCGGGTCCGGGACTTGAAGCGGGCGGCGACGCGCTCGCGCAACTCGTCCCAGCGGCTCCAGTCCCTGTGGGCCGGTGCCAGGTCGTCCAGGCCGAGCAGGCGCAGGAACTCCGTGTAGAACTGTCCCTCCAGGGCTCCGACCGCCATGTACTTGCCGTCGGCCGTCTCGTAGGTGCCGTAGTAGGGGCAGCCGCCGTCGAGGAGGTTGGCGGCGCGCCGGTCCTGCCAGCCGCCGGCGGCGAGCATGCCGTGGATCATCGCCGAGAGGTGGGCCGTGCCGTCCACGATGGCGGCGTCGACGACCTGTCCGGTGCCGGTCACGCGCACGTGGTGGAGCGCGGCGAGGACGCCGACGACCAGATAGAGGGAGCCGCCCGCGTAGTCGCCGAGCAGGTTGGCGGGAAAGACCGGGGGCTCGTCCGGGTGGCCGGTCATGCCGAGGGTGCCGGTCAGCGCGATGTACGCCACGTCGTGGCCCGCGCGGTCGGCGAGCGGGCCGTCCTGCCCCCAGCCGGTCATGCGGCCGTAGACCAGGCGGGGGTTGCGGGCGTGGCACTCCTCGGGGCCTACGCCGAGGCGCTCGGCGACGCCCGGGCGGTAGCCCTCGATGAGGATGTCGGCCCGCTCGGCGAGGTCCAGCACGCGCGCGGGGCCGTCCGGTGCCTTCAGGTCGACGACGATCGAGCGCTTGTTGCGGTTGGTGACGTCGTACGCGGGGTCGATGCCGAGGCCGGGGCCGCCCGGCCGGTCCACCCGGACCACGTCCGCGCCCAGGTCCGCGAGGAGCATGGCGGCGAACGGGCCCGGACCGATGCCGGCCAGCTCGACCACGCGCACGCCGGAGAGCGGCCCGCCGCCCGGCGTCGCCGGCGTCTCTGCCGTCGTCATGCGTCCTGCCCCCAAAAGCATGTGTGACACAACTGATGTAACACCGGTGATGCTAGGAACGCGTTCCACCGGACACAAGACCTAACGAGCAAGCGCTTAGTCAAGTGCCCGGTTCCACGGGGATCACCCGGGAGGGTGAGAGACGGCGGCGCCGCGGTCCGCGCCGACGACGTCGCTCCGGAGCACGAGAGCGAGGCCCTGCAGGCGGCCACCGTCGTCCACACCGAGGAATTCGGGTACTTTCTCCCGCTTTGCCGGGGCGTTCCTGGCTGCGGCCACCACTGCCTCCGGGCTGGTCGTCGTCGCTCGTTCCCCTCACGCTAGCCTCGGCCACCGACAGCGGCGCGGGCTGCGGGACGAAGGGGTGTCATGAGCAGGCTAAATAGGACAGACCGTCCCTACGACCTCGTGCTCTTCGGAGCCACCGGATTCGTCGGCACCCTCACTGCGGAGTACCTCGCCGCGCACGCGCCGAAGGACCTGCGCTGGGCGGTGGCCGGCCGCGACGAACGCAAGCTGGAGCGGCTGCGCGAGCGCCTGCCCGGCGGGGCGGACGTCGGTGTCCTGCCGGCCGACGTGTCCGAACCCGCGACCCTGCGCGCCCTCGCCGAGCACGCGCGCGTGGTCGCCACGACCGTCGGGCCGTATGTGCTGTACGGCGAGGAGCTGGTCGCCGCCTGCGCGGACACCGGGACCGACTACCTGGACCTGACCGGCGAGCCGGAGTTCGTCGACCTGATGTACGTCCGGCACGACGCACGCGCGCGGGAGACGGGCGCGCGCCTGCTGCACGCGTGCGGCTTCGACTCCGTACCCCACGACCTGGGTGTGTACTTCACGGTCCGGCAGCTGCCCGAGGGCGTACCGCTGACCGTGGACGGATACGTGACCGCCGACGCAGCCTTCTCCGGCGGCACCCTGGCCTCGGCGCTGAACCAGTTCGCCCGCGGCCGGCAGCTGCTGGCCGCGGCGCGCGAGCGGGGCCGGCACGAGCCGCGGCTGATGGGGCGGCGGGTCGCGGCGCCGACGGGCGCGCCACGGTTCGCCAAGGAGGTCGGCGCGTGGGCGCTGCCGCTGCCGACCGTCGACCCGCAGATCGTGCGCCGCTCGGCGAAGGCCCTCGGCCGGTACGGCCCCGACTTCCGCTACCGGCACTACGCGGCGGTGCGGCACCTGCCGGTCGCCCTCGGCGGGGTCGCCGCCGTCGGCGCGGTACTGGCGGCCGCCCAGCTGCCGCCCGCGCGGCGCTGGTTGTCGGGCCGACTGCAGCCGGGGGACGGGCCGAGCGCGGAGCGGCGGGCGCAGAGCCGGTTCGCGGTGCGCTTCGTCGGCGAGGGCGGCGGGCGGCGCGTGTTCACGGAGGTCTCGGGCGGCGACCCGGGCTACGACGAGACGGCGAAGATGTTCGCCGAGGCGGCCCTCAGCCTGGCCTTCGACGACCTTCCGCCGACGGCCGGGCAGGTCACCACGGCGCAGGCGATGGGTGACGCCCTGACCGAGCGGCTGCGCGCCGCGGGAATCACCTTCCGGGTCGCGGCCACCGGCCCGGGCGCCTCCTCCCCCGTTTGAGACTTTTACAGCCGACGCCCCCGGCCACCTGCGGCCATCGCCACGAAGGTTTCACAAGGCCCGTCAATGAAACGATGGAGGCTCAAGTCCGCTGAGCCGAAGGAGGCGGGAGAGGCATGAAGTTCGTGCTCGAAGTGACCGTGGACGAGGACGCGCAGGGGCAGGAGCGCGCCGGTGAGCTGGGGCGCATCCTGCGCTACTGGGGCGGGAACCTCCACCACTACGCCCTCGAACCCGGAGACGGCTCGGCCGTCTACGACTCGGCGTATCAGGAGGTCGGCGCCTGGCGCGTCGTCGCCTCCTGAGCGCCGCCTCCGGCGTTCTGTGCCGCTTCCCGCAGCGCCCGGCGGCACAGGGCGTCCGCCCGGCGCGTGGTCTCCGGCAGCCGGTAGCGCGGGGTGAGGGCCAGCGTGTGGGCGACGGCGTCGTCCAGGCTCACCCGGTGGCCGACGGAGACGAAGACCGGTTTGACGCCGTCCCGGGTGCGCAGTGCGCGCCCGACCTCCTCGTCCCCGGCGAGCAGCGGAGCAGAAGCTCCCCGCGCCGGATCCGGATCGTCGTACGTGAAGGTGAACGGGTTCTTGGCGACGCCGATGACCGGCAGGCCGGTGAGCACGCCGAGGTGGCTCGCGAGGCCGAAGCGCCGCGGATGGGCCAGGCCGTAGCCGTCGCACACGACCAGGCCGGGCGGGCACGGCAGCCGGTCCAGGGCGGCCCGGACGGTCGGGATCTCGCGGAAGGCGAGGAGGCCGGGCACGTACGGGAAGGAGACCCGGCCGACGGCCGTCGCCTCGGCCACCACGTCCAGGGACGCGGCGTCCAGTACGACGGCCGCCGCGGCGACGAGGTCGAGCTCGTCGTCGTAGGCGACGTCGACCCCGGTGACCCGGCCCGTGCCGGGCTCGGGTCCGCGCTCGTCGAGCACCACCCGCCCGCGCAGCTCGTCCTGCACCGCGCGGGCCTCTTCCTCGGTCGCGGGCCAGCCCGCGGGTACTCCAACGGTCGTCATGGTGACCTGAACTCTACGGTTCCAGGGGCCCGTTGTCGGAGCCGGGAGGTACGCTCGCGATCATGTTCGTACTGGAATTGACCTACACCGCACCCCTCGACGCCGTGGACGCGCTGCTGCCGCACCACGTGGCGTGGCTCGAGGAGCAGTACGAGAAGGGCTTCTTCCTCGCCTCCGGGCGCAAGAACCCCCGGGACGGCGGGGTGATCCTCGCCGTCGCCGAGAACCGCGCCCGGATCGAGGAGCTCGTCGCGGGCGACCCCTTCGCCGTCGGCGGCGTGTGCACGTATCGCATCACGGAGTTCATCGCCACCAAGACGGCTCCGGAGCTGGCCCGCCACCGGCAGACGCTGGGCTGACCGCGGCCGTTCATCCCTTCTTTGCGTTCAGTGCGCGCTGCAGCTGGTCCTTGTTCATGTTCGAACGGCCCTCGATGCCGCGCTGCTTCGCCTCGTTGTACAGCTGGTCGCGGGTCGGGCCCTGGGAGCCGACCCGGTTGCCCGACCGCTGACCGCCGCGCCTGCTGGACGACATGTCCTGCGTCGAGCTGCGGCTCGCGCTCTTGGACTCGCCGGAGCGGGCGCGTTCCTTGTTCACCGTCCGCGCGGCGATCTCCTCGGCGCGCCGGGTGCTCTCGCCCCGGTCCTGCGCGCTCTTCTTGATGTGTTCGTACTGACGCTCGCGCTTGGAGCTGGAACCGGCCGGCATGATCGCTCCCTTTCTCTCGGATCCCGTGCGACTCGAGTACCCGGTTCCGGCCGCCCACCTCAGCGTTCCAGCCGCGCGACCCTCCCCTGCTCTCCGGCCGCCCAGCAGCTGAGGTCGGGCGTGCAGTCCACGGTGTCGTAGGAGCCGGTGTCGATCGTGCGCCAGGTGCGGCCCGCGTCGGTGGTGAGGTCGGTACCGGTGGGGCCGACGGCGAGTGCGGCGGTGCGGCTGTGTGGCAGCCAGGCGGCTCCGGAGCGGTAGGCGGGCGGGGGCGTGGCGGCCGGGGTCCAGGTGCGGCCGCCGTCGGCGGTGAACGCGGCGGCCTGCGGCGAGGCCTGGTCGAGCCGGTAGTCGCCGCCGACGGCGAGGCCGTGGCCGCCATCGCGGAAGGCGAGCGCGAAGACGCCCTTGGCGGGATCGCCGGCCGGCACCGGTGTGTCGGCGGCCGTCCAGGTCAGTCCGCGGTCGGCGGAGTGCAGCACGCGCGCGTGAGCGCCGCCGCCGGTGGCCAGCCAGACGTCCTTCGGGCCCGAGGTGACCAGGCACTGGCCGCTCGCGGCGAAGCCCGCCTCACCGTCCAGCGCGGGCGGCATGCCCGCCGGGGGCAGCACCCGCCAGGAGCGTCCGCCGTCGGTCGTCGACAGGATGCGGAACCTTCCGTCCACGGGGTCGCTCATCGCGAGGCCGTGCCGGCGGTCGAAGAAGGCCAGGCAGTCGTAGAACGCCTTCGGGTCGGTGTTGCGGAAGGACTCGGTCCAGGTCGCCCCGCCGTCCTCGGTGCGGTACACGCGGGACGTCTCGCCCTCGCCGATGGCCAGCACCACGGCGCGCCGCGCGTCGAACGCCTCGACGTCCCGGAACTGCAGATCGGCCGCGCCCGGCGGAGAGACGTTCCGCCAGCTCGCTCCGCCATCGGTCGTGCGCAGCACCGTGCCGCCGGTACCGGCCAGCCAGGCGGTACGCCGGTCGACGGCCGCCAGACCGCGGAAGCGGACCTGCGGGGTGCCCGGATCCTTCGGCGCCCAGTGCGGGCTCCCCTGCCCGAGGGGCCCCGCCTCGGCGGCGGGCACGGTCAGCGCGGCCAACGCCGCCCCGCACGCCACCCCCGCCGCCACCAGCCTGCTCGTACGTCCTCTGCGTCGCGTGCTCCCCAAACGCCTCATGGCGGGCGAAGCTAGCCCACCGGTCCGACTCCGTCCAGAGGCCAACTGCCGCCCGCCGCAGGCACGAACGAGCGGGTCCGCGCCATGCATGGACGCGGTGACCGAGGTCACTCGTGATTCCTGTGCACGGATCGGCCGGATCCGTCGTCTCTTCCGGTGCCGGGTGCACACCCGGGCGCAGTCCAGCCGTCACGAGGGAGCAAGGCGTTGTCCACCGTCATCGAGCAGCCCGTAGAGGCGCGTCTCGTCGCCGCCGCACCGCGCATGCCGAACATTCCCGCCACGCTGCGCTACGACCGACGCGATCCGTTCGCCGTCGTCATGACCTTCCCGGCCCCGGCCACCCTGGAGGGGGTCGAGGTGCGCTGGACCTTCTCCCGCGAGCTGCTCACGGCCGGGCTGCACCAGTCCGAGGGGCACGGGGACGTCCGGGTGCGGCCGTACGGCTACGACCGCACCGTGCTGGAGTTCCACGCCCCCGAGGGCACCGCGATCGTGCACGTGCGCTCGGGCGAGATCCGGCGCTTCCTGGAGGCGACCAGCGCGCTCGTGCCCGTCGGCCTCGAACACCTCCAGCTCGACCTGGACCACGGCCTGGCCGAACTGATGCGGGACGCCTGCTGAGCGCTCCGCGCGCGAAGCCGAGCACCACGCGCGTGTGAAGCCGAGTGTGCCGCTGCGCGCACATGGCCGCCCGGTTCGGCTCGTCGTACGCGTGCGCAAGGTGTTCAGCTCCCCGTAGTGGTATCCGTCCGCCAGCGCGCCGTACGTCCCCGCCCCCAGCAGCTCCCGGGCGGCGGCGGACCAGGACGTGGGCGGCCTGGGCGAGCCCCGAGCCGGCTGATCCTGGCGGCGCCGAGGGCGGCCGGCTCGGGGACGGTGGGCGCGCCGGGGAAGACCGACACGTTGACCGGGCCGTCGATGCCCGCGACCAGCTCCTTCACCGTCCCCGGGTCGACGGCCCCGGGGACGAAGATCCGTCGGCGCCCGCCGCACGGAAGGCCGCCGCCCGCTCCAGGGTCGTGTCCACTCCCCCGACACCGCGCAGGAACGTGTCGATCCGCGCGCTGACGAACAGCGGCACACCCGCCTCGTGCCGGGCATCCTCGATGTTGACGCCGACCGCGCCGGCGGCGAGCACCGCCCGTACCGCGTCGGCGCCCCCGGCCGGGTCGGTGGCGTAGCGGCGGGCCCGATGCCCGCGCCGACCGGGACGCGTACGACGGCCGCGATGCGGGCCACGGCCTCGCCTGCGCGGGCGCGGTCGAGGCGGTCGCCGAGAAACGCCGTCGAGGGCGGCCCGTAATTGCGTTGACAGCCCCCAGGCACCCTTCTACGGTGTACATCGGTCCTGTTGCCGTCGATTGGAGAAGGACGTTGCTCGTCTGAGGTCCTGAGGCATCGCGTCGCACCGGTTGAGGTGTGTGCGCGGCGTACGACCTCGGCGTCCGAGCCGTCCTCGGGCACAGGCCCTTTTCCGTGGCCTCCTCGTGCCCCACGACCTTTCGGTTCCCGCCTCGCGGTGTCTCGACATGCGTCCACCCGACCGCACGAACCCCTCGCGAGGCCCTCATGTCATCTTCCCTCACCTGTACGTCCCTGTCCTTCACCTGGGCCGACGGCACCGCCGTCCTCGACAGCCTCGACATCGCCTTCGGGCCCGGCCGTACCGGTCTCGTCGGCGTCAACGGGTCGGGGAAATCCACCCTGTTGAAACTGCTGGCCGGTGAACTCGCCCCGTCCGACGGCACCGTCAAGGTGTCCGGTGAGGTCGGTCACCTCCCGCAGAACGTAACCCTCGACACCGCACTCCGCGTCGACCAGGCCCTCGGCATCGCCGAACGGCGGGCCGCGCTGCACGCCATCGAGGCGGGCGACGTTGCCGAGGAGCACTTCGAGACGCTGGGCGACGACTGGGACGTGGAGGAACGCGCCCTCGTCACGCTCGGCGAGCTCGGTCTCGGTCACATCGGCCTGGACCGCACGGTCGGCGAGGTCTCCGGTGGCGAGTCGGTGCTGCTGCGGCTGGCCGCGCTGCTGCTGCGCCGTCCTGACGTGCTGCTGCTGGACGAGCCCACCAACAACCTCGACCTGTATGCGCGCCGACGGCTGTACCACGCCGTCTCCGCGTGGCCGGGCGTACTGGTCGTGGTCAGCCACGACCGCGAACTGCTCGACCTGGTCGACCAGATCGCGGAGCTGCGCTCCGGGGAGGTCACCTGGTACGGCGGCAACTTCTCGGCGTACGAAGAGGCTCTGGCCGTCGAGCAGGAGGCGGCCGAGCGGATGGTGCGCGTCGCCGAGGCCGATGTGCGCAAGCAGAAGCGCGAACTGGCCGACGCCCAGGTGAAACTGGCCCGGCGCAAGCGGTACGGGCAGAAGATGTGGGACTCCAAGCGCGAGCCGAAGATCGTCATGGGTGCCCGCAAACGTGCCGCCCAGGAGTCGGCGGGCAAGCACCGCATCATGCACGAGGAGCGGCTCGCCGAGGCCCGGGAGCGCCTGGACGAGGCGGCGGAGGCCGTACGGGACGACGACGAGATCCGCGTCGACCTGCCGTACACCGCCGTACCGCCCGGCCGGCAGGTGCTCACCCTGCAGAACCTGGAAATGGCCTACCACGCGCGCGTGGAGGGCATTCTCGATCTGCGCGGCCCGGAGCGGATCGCGCTGGTCGGCCGCAACGGCGCCGGCAAGACGACGCTGTTGCGGACCGTCGCAGGACAGCTGACACCGGTGGCCGGCGAGGCGCGGGCGCACGTCCCGCTGCGCTTCCTGCCCCAGCGGCTGGACGTGCTGGACGACGAGCTCACGGTGGCGGAGAACGTGGCCCGGTTCGCGCCGGGCGCCACCAACAACCGGATCCGGGCGCGGCTCGCCCGCTTCCTGTTCCGGGGCGCGCGGGCCGACCAGAAGGCGGCCACCCTGTCGGGCGGAGAGCGGTTCCGTGCGGCCCTCGCCGCGCTGATGCTCGCCGAGCCCGCACCCCAGCTGCTGCTGCTCGACGAGCCGACCAACAACCTCGACATGGCGAGCGTGCGGCAGCTGACCTCGGCCCTGGAGTCGTACGAGGGCGCACTGCTCGTGGCCAGCCACGACCTGCCGTTCCTCGAGTCGCTCGGCATCACCCGCTGGCTGCTGATGGAGGAGGGAGAGCTGAGGGAGATCTCGCCGGACGACATCGGGGTCTCGGCCTAGGATCCGACGTCTCAGGAGGGCCACAGCCTGACAACGGGGGTTTTGTCGTGGCCGGGACGGATTGCATGATGGCGGACCGGTGCCGTCTCACCGGCACCGGAAAACCGCACCATCGATTCGAAAGGTCCCTCGTGCCCAGCAAGAAGGCCCTCGTCCGCCGCCCCAGCCCCCGCCTCGCCGAAGGCCTGGTGACGCACATCGAGCGGGAGAAGGTCGATGCCGGGCTCGCCATCGAGCAGTGGGAGGCCTACGTCGAGGCCCTGGGCACGCACGGCTGGGAGACGATCGAGGTCGACCCGGAGGACGACTGCCCGGACTCGGTGTTCGTCGAGGACACCGTCGTCATGTACAGGAACGTGGCGTTGATCACCCGGCCCGGCGCGGAGTCCCGGCGCGCGGAGACCGTCGGCGTGGAGGAGGCGGTGGCCCGCCTCGGCTGCTCGGTGAACTGGATCTGGGAGCCGGGCACGCTGGACGGCGGCGACGTCCTGAAGGTCGGCGACACGGTGTACGTCGGCCGCGGCGGGCGCACCAACGGGGCCGGCGTTCAGCAGGTGCGGGCCGCCTTCGAGCCGCTGGGCGCGCGCGTGGTGGGCGTTCCCGTGAGCAAGGTGCTGCACCTGAAGTCCGCCGTGACCGCGCTGCCCGACGGCACGGTGATCGGGCACATACCGAAGGTCGACCGGCCGTCGCTGTTCCCCGGCTTCCTGTCGGTGCCGGAGGAGTCCGGCTCGCACGTGGTGCTGCTCGGCGGGCACAAGCTGCTGATGGCGGCGAGCGCGCCGAAGACCGCGGAACTGCTGACCGATCTCGGCCACGAAGTGGTCACGGTGGACATCAGCGAGTTCGAGAAGCTCGAGGGCTGTGTGACGTGCCTCTCGGTACGGCTCCGGGAGCTGTACGCCTGACGGGCGGTCCTGTCACTCCGAAGGCCCCGGGATCCGTGGATCCCGAGGTCGTCGGCATGTCCTGGGAGGCCGACCCAGCCACGCCGAAACACCCCGGGAGGGGTCAGTTCCGCCCTACTGATCAGCGATCTTTACAGTGGCCTTAACCTACGGCTTCGTAACCTACGCATTCGTAGCCTACGATCACGTAGGTTTCCGGCACCGCTCGCCGGACCGCCGCCTGATTCTCCCCGTTGTTCGGCGTCCCCCTGGAGTTCCCGTGACGATCACCTCCCCTCACCTCGGCAGCCCGTCCGCCTGGACCGACGCGCGGCTGCTGTTCGCACTGGAGGAAGTGGTCGAGACGGAACTGAACCGGCATCTGAAGGTCGCCAAGGACTGGATGCCGCACGAGTACGTGCCGTGGAGCGACGCCCGCAACTTCCCCGGCCTGTTCGAGGACGGGGAGGCCTGGGGCAAGGACCAGTCCAAGGTGACCGACATCGGCCGCATCGCCCTCGTGGTCAACCTGCTCACCGAGGACAACCTGCCGAGCTACCACCACGAGATCGCCACGCTCTTCGGCCGCGACGGCGCCTGGGGCACCTGGGTGCACCGCTGGACGGCCGAGGAAGGCAGGCACGGCATCGTGATGCGCGACTATCTGCTCGCCTCGCGCGCGGTGGACCCCGACAAGCTGGAGCAGTTCCGCATGTCGCACATGAGCGAGGGCTTCGAGTCCGACAACCGGCACTCGATGCTGCACTCGATCGCCTACGTCGCCTTCCAGGAACTGGCCACCCGAATCTCGCACCGCAACACCGGCCACCAGTCCGGCGACCCGGTCTGCGACCGCATGCTGGCCCGCATCGCGACCGACGAGAACCTCCACATGGTCTTCTACCGCAACCTGCTGAAGGCCGCCTTCGAGCTGGCCCCCGACCTGACCATGCAGGCGGTGCGGGACGTCGTGGTGAACTTCCGCATGCCCGGCCACGGCATCCCCGGCTTCGAGCGGGCCGCCGCGCAGATGGCCATCGGCGAGGTCTACAACATGCGCATCCACCACGACGACGTGCTGCAGCCCGTCCTGCGCTTCCTGAAGGTCCTGGAGATCGACGGCCTCGGCCCCGAGGGAGTCAAGGCGCAGGAGGAACTCGGCCTGTTCATGGGCGGCCTGAACGAGGAGGCCCTCAAGTTCGACGAGAAGCTGGCCACCCGCAAGGCCCGGATGGCGGCCCGGGCCGGAGCCTGAGGCACGCCGGTCACCGACCGCACGCCGGTGTCCGACGCTCGCAGGGGACTCTCCGGAAGGACGGGTACCTGGCGGGCGTCGGCGGACGTCGGCGGACGTCGTCAGTGGGACGTGCGGCGCAGGGCGAGGCGCTCCTTTTCGGACAGGCCGCCCCAGACGCCGAAGCGCTCGTCGTTGGCCAGCGCGTAGTCCAGGCAGGCAGGGCGCAGCTCGCACATGGCGCAGATGCGCTTCGCCTCGCGTACCGAGCTGCCGGGCTCGGGGAAGAAGAAGTCCGGCCCGGTCTGCGCGCAGAGGGCCTGCGCCTGCCAGGTGTCGTCGGCCGGAGTGATGGTTTCGAAGGGCATGACCAGGATCGTGCCGCGCGGCGAAAAACGTTCGATCAACGCCGGGTCAACGCCGCCGGCAGGGCCTGCGGCCGCCCCCGATGATGCTCTCCCGGACCGCACCGGCGCACGGCGGCGCGCGGGGCGCGGCGAAAACCCGCAGGGCGCGCCCGGCCACCCGGAGTGAGCGTGGTCCGTCCGGCGCGTCGCGGCGATCCGGCGGCGATTGTCAGTGGGGGGTGCCAGACTCGGCAGTGCAGAGGACGGGACCCCTTTCGAGGAGGGCGAAGATGCTCACCACCCGTTTCGTCGACGGCGCCCCGAACTGGCTCGACATCAGCACCCCCGACATCGACGGCGCCGTGTCCTTCTACGGCGGTCTCTTCGGCTGGCAGTTCCAGTCGGCGGGCCCGGACGCGGGAGGCTACGGCTTCTTCCAGCTGGGCGGCAGGACCATCGCGGGCGGCATGCAGTCCGGCCCCGAGCAGGGCCCGCCGGCCTGGACGGTGTACTTCCAGAGCGCGGACGCACAGGCCACCGCCAAGGCCGCCGGGCAGCACCACGGCAGCGTGCTGTTCCAGCCGATGGACGTCATGGGCGAGGGACACATGGCGGTCCTTGCCGACCAGGCGCACGTGCCCTTCGGGATCTGGCAGCCGGGCCGGACCAAGGGCGTCGACATGGCTAGCGAGCCGGGCTCGCTGTGCTGGGTCGAGCTGTACACCCCGGACATCGCGGCCGCAGCCGCCTTCTACCACCAGGTGCTGGGGCTCGAGACGTCCGCCGTGCCCTTCCCGGGCGGGACGTACACGTGCGTCAATCCGGCCGACGGCGGGGAGGACGCGATGTTCGGCGGGATCGTGCCCCTGGCCGACGACCCGGCCGAGGCCCAGGGCAGCCCGTACTGGCTGCCGTACTTCGAGGTCGAGGACACCGACACGGTGGTCGAGAAGGCGCGGCAGCTCGGCGGAGAGGTGCGCGTGCCGGCGACGACCATGGAGGGCGTCGGCCGCATGGCCAGGCTCACCGACCCGTACGGCGCCCGCTTCGCGGTGATCAAGAGCGAGTCGCCACAGGGCTGAATCCGGTCGGCAGACCGGGCCGGGGCCTCTTGCGCGGCGGTCAGGCGGACGCCCGTCGTATCAGCGTGGTCGGGAGGATGACGCCGCCGGCGTGCGGCTCGTCCACGGCGCTTCCGGTCCGGTCCAGGCCGTCCGTCCTGCCGCGGGCATCCGTCCCGTCGCGGGCATCCGTCCGGTCACAGCCGTCCGTCCTGCCGCGGCCGTCCGTCCCGTCGCGGCCGTCGGAGAGTCCGCGCAGCAGCAGGCGGGCCATCAGACGGCCCATTCCCTCGATGTCCTGACGAACCGTCGTCAGTGGCGGGTCGGCCTCCTCGGCGACGGGCAGCATGTCGTCGAAGCCGATGACGGCCACGTCCTCGGGCACCCGCCGGCCGCTCGCGCGCAGCACGCGCAGGGCACCGAGGGCGGTCAGGTCATTGGCGGCGAACACGGCGTCCACGTCCGGGCAGCGGTCGAGGAGTTCGCGCATGGCGCGTTCACCGCCGGCCGGGGTGAAGTCGCTCTCCACCACCAGCCGGGGATCGTTCCCACCGGGCACCTCGCCCATGACGTCCCGGTAGCCGTCGAGCCGGTCCACCGCCGACGTCTGGTCCAGGACGCCGGTGAGATGCGCGATGCGTGTGCGGCCGAGGCCCACGAGATGCCGTACGGCAGCGCGTGCCCCGCCCCGGTTGTCGCAGTCGACGTACACCACGCTGGGGTCCTTCGCCGTGGGGCGAGCGGGGCCGGCCCCGCGGCCGTCGTCGCCCCAGCCCGGCCGTCCGCCGAACACGGTGGGCACACCGGCGTCCTGGATGAGGCCGGGCAGCGGGTCGTCGAGGTGCAGGGAGAAGACGAGCGCGCCGTCGACATGGCCTCCGGAGAGATACCGGGCCACGCGCGCGTGATCGTCACGACCCTCGGTGAGCAACAGCACCAACTGGTTGTCGTGTGCGGTCAGTTCCTTGCTGATGCCGCGCAACTGCAGCGCGAAGAAGGGGTCGGCGAAAACCCGGGTCTCGGGCTCGGCGATGACGACCGCGACGGCGTCGTGCCGCTTGGTGACGAGGCTGCGCGCCGCCTGGTTGGGTACGTAACCCAGCTCTGCCACGGCCTGCCGGACCCGCTCGGCCAAGGGTGCGCGCACCCCGTCGCCGCCGTTGACCACCCGGGACACGGTGGCCCGGGACACGCCGGCCCGCGCGGCCACGGCCTCCAGCGTGGGACGCGACACTGCCTCGGTCACTTCGGGACTCCTCATCGGCGGCTGCCGGTCAGGATAACCGCGCGGTTGAGACCCCGCCGGTGCCGCGACGCAGGCATGGCCATGTTCGCCCGAGCCGTAGGGACGGCTTGCGTCCGGGGCGGCGGGCCCGGCGACGGTCACCGTGTGACGGCCAGATCGACGACGTCCAGGAGGGGGCCCCGCGCCGAGCGGTGGGTTCTCGACCGCGCGTGGCCCGGGGGCGTCCCCGGCGGGGGACTCCGCGGCTCACTTCAGCAGGTCGATCGTCGTGCCCACGCCCCGGCGTTCCGCCTCTTGCCAGGCGAGCCAGGTGAGGGCGAGGTCCTGCCGGGGCAGCCCGACGGGGGCGTACACCGTGCGCTGCCGGGCCGGGTGCGGCCGGGGTGCGTGCCGCGCAGGACGTCCGTGAGGGTGGCGTCGGCGCTGGTCCGGGCGAGCCCGGGCGCGGCCAACGCACCCATGTGCGCGGCGAGTTCGGTGTCGTCGACGACGAGGAGCGCGGCGTCCGGCAGGTCCGGGGCGAGTACCCGCTTGCCGGGCTCGTCGGTGCCGGGACTCGTGAAGTGCTGTCCGGCGCGAGTGTCCGCGGGGGCGAGCAACGGGGCCCGGGACCAGGTGGCGAGCAGGACGGTGTCCGCCTCCTCGGCCACCGCGCCGGCCGAGTCCAGCCCCCGTCCGCCGTGCTCGGCGGCGAACGCGGCGGCACGGCCGGGGTCGGTGTCGTGCACGACGAGTCGACCGGGCGGGCGTTCGCCGCCCTGCGCGACCGCCTGCCCGCCGAGACCGCCTCGTCGGCGGCCCGGTCCCTGGTTTGTGCCCTGGCGACGGCGGCCGTCCGCGCGCCGCCCTCAGGACGTCTGCTCCCGCCGGGCCCGGCTCGGCTGGACGCGCGTGGGTTCGCCGGGCATCTTCGGATACTCCGGCGGGTACGGCAGATCGCCCAGGCCGTGGTCGTGTTCGTCGCGGCGGGCAAGCTCCAGCAGGGCGTCCAGGGAGTAGGCGTGGTCGTCCATGTCGGCGTGGACGTCGCCGAGTTCGGCGAAGCGGTCCGGCATGGTGGCGAGGTCGAAGTCGGCGGGGTGCGCCACGCCGACCTCCTCCCAGCGCAGGGGTGCCGAGACGGTGGCGTTCGGGCGGGGGCGTACGGAGTACGCGGAGGCGATGGTGCGGTCGCGGGCCGTCTGGTTGTAGTCCAGGAAGATACGGCTGCCCCGCTCCTCCTTCCACCACTTGATCGTCACCTGCTCGGGCATCCGGCGCTCCATCTCCCGGCCGACGGCGATCGCGGCGCGGCGCACCTGGGTGAAGGTCCAGCGCGGTTCGATCGGGACGAAGACGTGCAGGCCCCGGCCGCCGGAGGTCTTCGGCCAGCCGCGCAGCCCGCCGAACTCGTCCAGAACCGCGCGCAGTTCGTGGGCGGCGCGGGCCGCGTCGTCGAAGTCGGTGCCGGGCTGCGGGTCGAGGTCGATGCGGAGTTCGTCGGGGCGGTCGACGTCCGTGGCGCGTACCGGCCAGGGATGGAAGGTGAGCGTGCCGTACTGGGCGGCCCAGACGACGGCGGCCTGCTCCGTGGGGCACATCTCGTCGGCGCTGCGGCCGCTGGGGAAGGTGATGTGGGCGGTCGGGATCCAGTCGGGCATGCCCTTCGGGGCCCGCTTCTGGAAGAACCACTCGCCGCCCACGCCGTCGGGGTAGCGTTCCAGGGTCGTGGGGCGGTTGCGCAACGCGCGCAGGATGCCGGGGCCGACGGCGACGTAGTACTGCGCGAGGTCCAGCTTGGTGAAACCCCGCTCGGGGAAGAAGACCTTGTCCGGGCTGGACAGCCGTACGGTCCGGCCGGCCACCTCCAGTTCCACCGCAGCACCCATGCGGCCACGGTAGGCGCACCCCGCACAGCGCGCATACCGGGCGGTGCCGGAGGCATGCGAGCAGAATCGGTTGCATGGATCTGCCCGTCATGCCGCCCGTGAAGCCGATGCTCGCCAAGTCGGTGGCGAAGATCCCTCCGGGGATGCACTACGAGGCGAAGTGGGACGGGTTTCGTTCGATCGTGTTCCGGGACGGCACCGAAGTCGAGTTGGGCAGCCGTACCGGGAAGCCGTTGACCAGGTATTTTCCCGAGCTGGTGGCGGCGCTGAAGGAGCGGGTGCCCGAGCGGTGCGTGCTGGACGGGGAAATCGTGATCGCGCGGGAAGGCCATCTGGACTTCGACGCGCTGACCGAGCGGATCCATCCGGCCGACTCCCGGGTGCGGATGCTGGCGGAGAAGACCCCGGCGTCCTTCGTGGCCTTCGACCTGCTCGCCCTGGACGACCACTCCCTGCTCGACGTCCCGCTGACCGACCGTAGGGCCCTGCTGGAACGGGCGCTCGCCGACGCGACACCGCCAGTGCACGTGGCGCCCGCGACGGCCGACATCGAGGTGGCGCAGCAGTGGTTCGAGCGGTTCGAGGGCGCCGGCCTCGACGGAGTCGTCGCCAAACCGCTCGACCTGCGCTACCGGCAGGACGAGCGGGTCATGTTCAAGGTCAAGCACGAGCGGACGGCGGATGTCGTCGTGGCCGGGTACCGGTTCCACAAGAGCGGCCCGGTGGTCGGCTCGCTGCTGCTGGGGTTGCACGACGACCGGGGACAGCTCCAGCACGTGGGGGTGTCGGCCGCGTTCCCCATGAAGAAGCGGGCCGAACTGGTCGAGGAGCTGGAGCCGCTGCGCATGGACGACGTGGCCGGGCACCCGTGGGCGGCCTGGTCGGACGAGGCCGCGCATGAGACGGCCCGGCTGCCGGGCGCGCCGAGCCGCTGGTCGGGGAAGAAGGACCTGTCCTGGGTGCCGCTGCGGCCGGAGCGGGTCGCCGAGGTGGCCTACGACCACATGGAGAACGGGCAGCGCTTCCGGCACACCGCCCGCTTCCGCCGCTGGCGCCCGGACCGCATGCCGGAGAGCTGCACCTACGCCCAGCTGGAGGAGCCGGTGCGCTACGACCTGGCGGAGATCCTGGGCGAGAGGGACCGGGGCTGACGGCCGGTCTACGGGTTCATGAGGATCTTGATGGCGCCGTCCTGCTTGTGCTGGAACATGTCGTAGGCGTGCGGTGCCTCGGCGAGCGGCAGCCGATGGGTGG
Source organism: Streptomyces sp. NPDC054783 (assembly GCF_053611725.1). Taxonomy (NCBI): domain Bacteria; kingdom Bacillati; phylum Actinomycetota; class Actinomycetes; order Kitasatosporales; family Streptomycetaceae; genus Streptomyces; species Streptomyces sp. NPDC054783. Next base: position 119,930 of record NZ_JBSHAY010000025.1, read on the forward strand.
CGAAGTCGTCGACGCCGAGGGGGTCCTCGTCGGTCAGATACGGCATGATCCGGTCGGTCCAGCGGCGGACGTTGGCCTGGCCCATGCGCAGCTGGATCTGCTTGTCGAACAGGGTGAGCATCGGCATCGGGTCGGCCATGCCGCCGTACAGGCCGCTCAGCGAGATGGTGCCGCCGCGCCGTACCAGGTCGATCGCGAGGTGGAGGGCGCGGAGCCGGTCGACGCTGAAGCGTTCCGCGATGGGGGCGCTGAGCTTGCGGGGCAGCAGCCCGGTCGCCGTCTGCGCGAGTTTGGCGGCGGCGCTGCCGTGGGCCTCGGTGCCGACGGCGTCGATCACGGCGTCCGGGCCCCGGCCGCCGGTCTCGTCGCGGACGGCGTTGACCAGCGCCTTCTCGTCGTCGAAGGCTCTCAGGTCGTAGGTCTCCACGCCGTCCCGGTCGGCACGCGCGAGCCGTTCAGGCACCAGGTCGATGCCGAACACGCGCTCCGCACCGCATGCCTTGGCGATCCGGCAGGCCATGTCGCCGATCGGGCCGAGGCCGAGGACGGCGAGGGTGCCGCCGGGCGGGACGGCCGCGTACTCGACGGCCTGCCAGGCGGTGGGCAGCACGTCGGAGAGGTAGACGAAACGGTCGTCCGGCGGGCCCTCGGGCACCTTGATCGGCCCGAACTGCGCCTGGGGCACCCGCAGGTACTCGGCCTGGGCGCCGGGCACGGCGCCGTACAGGCGGGTGTAGCCGAACAGGGCGGCGCCCATTCCCTCGCCGGTGACCTGGGTGGTCTCGCACTGGGTCGGCAGCCCGGTCAGGCACATCCAGCAGTTGCCGCAGGCGATCTGGAACGGCACCACGACCCGGTCCCCGGCCTTGAGGTCCGGCACTCCGGGGCCGACCTCCTCGACGATGCCCATCGGCTCGTGCCCGAGGATGTCGCCCGGTGTCATGAACGGGGTGAGCACCTCGTACAGATGCAGGTCCGAGCCGCACAGTCCGGTGGACGTGATGCGGATGACGGCGTCGGTGGGCTCTTCGATCCGCGGGTCGGGCACGTCCTCGACCCGGACGTCCCGCCTGCCCTGCCAGGTGACTGCCTTCATGGGTCGCGCTCCCTCGGTCGCGTGGGCGAATCGCGGTGGCGCCCGGGTACCCGCGCCCACCAGCACCGAATCCCTCGCTCCGGTCCCGACCCGCCACCGCCCGCGCCCCTCCTACGCCCGCCACCAGCCACCGCCCACCGCCGTCACCACCCACCGCCGTCACCGCCCTCAACCCGCGCCGCCCACCGCCCCGACTCTCCGCCGTCCACCGCCCGTCATCACCCACGCCTCGGCTCCGGCCATCACCCACGGCTCGGCCCGCCCGTCTCGCCGCCGCCCGCCCGCCTCACCCGCGCCAGGGGCGTCTCCGCCCGCCAGGGTCGTCTCCGGAGCCCGAACGGCCCACGGAGCGCGCATGACCGTAAGTGTTCGGGTATGGCCAGCAATGACCCTATGAGCGCACAATCGGACAAACGAACGGGGTGGCCATGGTGGGCATGGGACACAGAGCGCGCATGCGCCGCGGGACGCTGACGATGGCCGCGCTGGCGGTCTCACTGACCGCGACCCTCACGGCCGGCTGCACCCACCACGGCCGGGACGACGACCGCGCCCCGCAGCAGACCCCGGCGCCCACGGCACCGTCGGCTCCGGCAACGGCCCCCTCGGACACGGCGGCCGGTTCACCACTCGCCGTGAAGATCGACAACGTGCCCGCGGCCCGCCCCCAGACCGGGCTCGACGCGGCGGACGTGGTGTACGCCGAGCAGGTGGAGGGCGGTCTGAGCCGGCTGATGGCGGTGTACGCGACCAGGCTCCCGAAGACCGTCGGACCGGTGCGCAGCGCCCGCGAGTCCGATCTGGAGCTGCTGCGCCAGTTCCACCGGCCGACGCTCGCCTTCTCCGGCGCCCAGCACAAGCTGCTCCCGCTGATCGACAGGGCGCCGCTGCGGGCGGAGTCCCCCGACGAGGCCCCCGCCGCCTACTACCGGGGCACCGCCAAGGCCGCCCCGCACAACCTCTATCTGCACCCGGCCAAGCTGCTGCCGTCCGCCCCGGGCCAAGCCGCGCTGACAACCGGCTTCAGCTACGGCCCGGCCCCGGCCGGCGGCACCCCCACGGCCGCGCGCACCGTCCGCTACCCGGCCGCCCGCTTCACGTTCAACTGGTCCGCCGAGCGGCACCGCTGGCTGGTCGCGATGGACGGCACGCCCGCGGTGACGACGGACGGCGCGCGGGTGGCACCGGCGACGGTCGTCGTGCAGTACGTGAAGATCCGGACCTCCCGCTATCACGACGTGCTCGGCAACCGCACGCCGTACACCGAGACGGTCGGCTCGGGGAAGGCGCAGGTGCTGCGCGACGGCCGGTCCTTCGACGCCTCCTGGTCACGGCCGGACGCGACGGACGGTACGACGTTCACCGCGGCGGACGGCGGCCGGATGGACTTCGCCGACGGCCAGGTGTGGGTGGTGTTCGCACCGGCACCGTGAACGCCCGTACCGGCCGGTTGACGTGCGTACCGGCCGGTTGACGTGCGTACCGGCCGGTTGACGCCCGTACGGCCCGGTCAGCCCCGCGCGGCCAGCGGTTCGGCCGGGTTGCGCAGGCCTTCCGCAGCGTCCGCGACCCGGCGGATCAGGTCGAAGAACACGGTCTGTTCCTCGGCGGACAGCGGCGCCAGGAAGACCTGGTTCATCCGGGCGGTGCGCACGGTCAGCTTGCGATGGGTGCGCCGGCCCTCGTCGGTCAGGCGGAGCAGGAAGCGCCGGCCGTCCTGCGGGTCGCGCACCTTGGTCAGCAACTCCCGGCGGCCGAGCCGGCTGATGACCTCGGCGATGGTCGAGCGGTCCAGGCCCACCCGCTCCCCCACGGTCCGCTGATCGAGGCCAGGCTCCGCGACGAGCGCGTTCATGACCGCGAACTGCGGCGAGGTGATCTCCTCGGAGACCATCGTGTTCCACAGCAGGTAGTGCGCCTGCTGCAGCCGCCGGGCCAGGTGCCCGGGATGGGTGGTGAGGTCCACCGCGGCCATGTGCGCTCCCTGATCATTTCGTTGGTGTACTGAACAATACTCGTCGACCGGACCACCTGTCTCCTACGAGAAGTACGAACAACACATGTCTTGACGGACATCACCTCCGGTGGCAGCGTGTGGACCACCTCGCTGAAATACTCAGTGCGCTGATTAATGGCGAAGAGATGAGGCTTCACGGATGGACAAGGTGGTCGCCACGGCCGCGGAAGCGGTGGCCGATGTGCCGGACGGCGCGTCCCTCGCGGTCGGCGGGTTCGGGCTGAGCGGTGTGCCGAACGTGCTGATCCAGGCGTTGTACGAGCGCGGGGTCGGTGGTCTCTCGGTCGTCTCCAACAACTGCGGGGCGTTGGAGTCCGGACTCGCGGTACTGCTGGCCGTCGGGCGGATCAGCCGGGTGACCGGCTCCTACATCGGCGGCAACAAGGAGTTCGCCCGTCAGTACCTGGGCGGCGAGCTGGAGCTGGAGCTGATCCCACAGGGCACGCTGGCCGAGCGGCTGCGCGCGGGCGGCGCCGGCATCCCCGCCTTCTACACCCCGGCCGGAGTCGGTACCCAGGTCGCCGAGGGCGGTCTGCCGTGGCGCTACGACGGCGAGGGCGGCGTCGCGCTGGCCTCGCCCCCGAAGGAGGTGCGGGAGTTCGACGGCGTGGACTACGTCCTGGAGCGCGCCATCCGCACCGACTTCGCGCTGGTCAGGGCCGCGAAGGGCGACCGCCACGGAAACCTCGTCTTCAACAAGTCCTCCCGCAACTTCAACCCCCTCGCGGCCATGGCGGGGAAGGTCACGGTCGCCGAGGTGGAGGAGCTGGTCGAGCCCGGCGAGATCGCCCCGGACGCGGTGCACCTGCCGGGCGTCTTCGTGCAGCGGGTGGTGGCCCTGACCCCGGAGCAGGCGGCGGACAAGCGGATCGAGCAGCGGACGGTGAGCAGCTGATGGCCTGGACACGCGAGGAGATCGCCGCGCGGGCGGCGCGGGAGCTGCGCGACGGCCAGTACGTCAACCTCGGCATCGGCCTGCCCACGCTGATCCCGAACCACCTGCCCCCGGGTGTGGAGGTGGTCCTGGAGTCGGAGAACGGCATTCTGGGCACGGGCCCGTATCCGACCGACGACCAGGTCGACCCGGATCTGATCAACGCGGGCAAGGAGACCGTGACGGTCCTGCCGGGCGCCTCCTTCTTCGACTCGGCGCTGTCCTTCGCGATGATCCGCGGCGGGCACATCGATGTGGCCGTGCTCGGCGCGATGCAGGTCTCCGCGGGCGGCGACCTGGCCAACTGGGCCGTACCGGGCAAGCTGGTCACCGGGATCGGCGGCGCGATGGACCTGGTGCACGGCGCCCGTCAGGTGATCGTGGTGATGACCCACACCGCCAAGGACGGCTCCCCGAAGATTCTCAAGGAGTGCACGCTGCCGCTCACCGGCAAGGCCTGTGTGAACCGAGTCATCACCGACCTTGCGGTGTTGGACGTCAGCGAGCAGGGCCTGGCCCTGATGGAGACCGCCCCCGGTGTGACCGTTGACGACGTCGTCGCCCGGACCGACGCCGAACTCGTCATCCCGGAGAATCTGCTGTGAACGCCGTCAACAGGCTCAACACGGTTTACCTCGTCGACGCCGTCCGCACCCCCTTCGGCCGCTACAACGGCGTCCTGGCCTCCGTACGCCCGGACGACCTCGCCGCCCACACGATCCGCGCGCTCCTGGCCCGGACACCGGACCTGGACCCGGCCCGGATCGAGGACGTCTACTTCGGCAACGCCAACGGCGCCGGCGAGGAGAACCGCAACGTGGCCCGTATGGCCGTGCTGCTGGCGGGCCTGCCGACCGGCGTGCCCGGCGTGACCGTCAACCGGCTGTGCGCCTCCGGCCTGGAAGCGGTCGTCCAGGCGACCCGCGCCGTCGCCGTCGGTGACGCGCACATCGCCCTCGCGGGCGGCGTGGAGTCCATGACCCGCGCCCCCTATGTCCTGCCCAAGTCCGACCGTCCCTTCCCGGCCGGACACGCCGAGCTGTACTCCACAACGCTCGGCTGGCGCATGGTGAACCCGAAGATGGACCCGCAGTGGACCGTCCCGCTCGGCGAGAGCGCGGAGCTGATCGCCGACAAGCACAAGATCACCCGTGCGCAGCAGGACGAGTTCGCGCTGGCCTCCCACCGCAAGGCGACCGCCGCTCAGCAACAGGGCCTGTTCGATGTCGAGTCGGCACCGGTCCCCGTCCCGCAACGCAAGGGCGAGCCGGTCCGCTTCGCCGCCGACGAGTGCGTACGGCCCGACGCCTCCCTCGCCACGATGGCCAAGCTGAAGCCGTCATTCCGCACAGAGCGCGGGACGGTGACGGCGGACAACGCCTCCCCCCTGAACGACGGCGCCGCCGCCCTGCTCCTCACCGACGAGGAGGGCCTGGCGGCGACCGGCCGCGAACCGCTGGCCCGGATCTCCGCGACCGGGGTGTCGGCGACCGACCCGCACCACTTCGGTCTCGCCCCCGTCGAGGCCGTCGGCCGAGCCCTCACCAAGGTGGGCAAGGGATTCGACGACCTGTCGGTCCTGGAGCTGAACGAGGCGTTCGCCGCCCAGGTCCTCGGCTGCCTCGCCGAATGGCCCGAGTTCGACCCGGCGATCCTCAACCCCCAGGGCGGAGCGATCGCGCTCGGCCACCCCCTCGGCGCCTCCGGTGCCCGGCTCGCCGGCACCGTCGCCCACCAGCTCGCCCGCCGCGGCTCCGGCACCGGCGTGGCCACCCTGTGCATCGGCGTGGGCCAGGGCCTCGCCCTCGTTCTCGAACGCTGGCCCTAGGACGCCCCATGACTCTCACCCAAGCCGACATCGACCTCGAAATCGCCACCGAGCACGCCGCGTACGAGAAGCGCGTCGCCGACGGCGCCCCCGTCGAGCACCACCCGCGTCGCGACTACGCGCCCTACCGCTCCTCCGTGTTCCGCCACCCCGGGCAGCCCCTGGTCGCCATCGACACCGCCCAGGACCCGGAGCTGGTGGAGCTGCACTCCCCCGCCTTCGGGGAGCGCGACATCACCGGGATCGACAACGACCTCACCCGGCACCACCGGGGCGAGCCGATCGGTGAGCGGATCACCGTCTCCGGGCGGCTGCTGGACCGCGACGGGCGCCCGGTGCGCGGCCAGCTCATCGAGATCTGGCAGGCCAACTCGGCCGGCCGCTACGCCCACCAGCGTGAACAGCACGACGCCCCGCTCGACCCGAACTTCACCGGCGTCGGCCGCACCCTCACCGACGCCGAGGGCCGCTACCACTTCACCACCATCCAGCCGGGCCCCTACCCGTGGCGCAACCACGTGGGCGCCTGGCGCCCGGCTCACATCCACTTCTCGGTGTTCGGTACGGCGTTCGCCCAGCGGCTGGTGACGCAGATGTACTTCCCGAACGACCCGCTGTTCCCGTACGACCCGATCCTGCAGTCGGTGACGGACGACGCGGCCCGGCAGCGGCTGGTCGCCACCTACGAGCACGGCCTGTCGGTGCCGGAGTTCTCACTCGGTTACCACTGGGACATCGTGCTGGACGGCCCGGCCGCCACCTGGATCGAGGAAGGACGCTGACCGCCATGACGAAGATCGACACGAGCAGCCCGGAGCAGGTGCTGCCCACCCCGTCCCACACGGTCGGCCCCTTCTACGGCTGTGCCCTGCCCTTCCGCGGCGGCGAGGAGATCGCCCCGCTCGGTCACCCGGACACGATCACGGTGCACGGGTACGTCCTCGACGGCGCGGGGCGGCCGCTGCCGGACGGGCTCGTGGAGCTGTGGGGTCCGCGCCCCGACGGCACCGTCCCGCAGGCCGACGGCTCCATCCGGCGCGACCCGGCCACCGGCGGTTACCTGGGCCGCAACGGCGTGGAGTTCACCGGCTGGGGCCGCAGCCAGACGGACGCCGACGGTCACTGGTACGCCCGTACGCTCCGGCCCGGCGCCCGCGGCGGCAACGCCCCCTACCTCAGTGTCTGCGTCTTCGCGCGCGGCCTGCTCGTCCACCTGTTCACCCGGATCTACCTGCCGGGCGACGAGGCAGCGCTCGCCGCCGACCCGCTGCTCACCCGGGTGGGCGACCGGCGCGACACGCTGATCGCCACCGAGGAGGGCCCGGGGACCTACCGTTTCGACATCCGTCTTCAGGGCGAGGGCGAGACGGTCTTCCTGGAGTTCCAGTGACACTTGCGTCCCCTCCGTACGCCGACACCGGCCTGCTCGCGCCCGAGTGGGGGCAGTCGGGCGCCGCGTCCGCGACCAGTGACCACGCGTATCTGCGGGCGCTGCTCGACGCCGAGGCGGCGCTGACCCGCGCGCAGGCCGCGCTGGGGCTCGCCCCGGCCGAGGCCGCGGCGGCGGTGACCGAGGCTGCCGTCCCGGACCGGTTCGGCGTCCGCTCCCTGGCGGCTCGGACCCCGGCCGGCGGCAACCCGGTCATCCCGCTGGTCGCCGACCTGACCAGGGATGTCGGCGAGCAGTACGGCCCCTACGTCCACCGGGGCGCCACCAGCCAGGACATCATGGACACGGCGACGATGCTGGTCGCCGTGCGCACCCTCGGCCCGGTCCTGGCCGACCTGGGCCGCACCGAGCGGGCGCTGGCCCGACTCGCCGCGGAGCACCGGGACACGGCGATGCCGGGACGGACGCTCACCCAGCACGCCGTACCGACCACGTTCGGGCTGAAGGCGGCCGGCTGGCGGTCGCTGGTCCTGGACGCAACGGACCGCCTCACCCGGGTACGGGACTCGCTCCCCGCCCAACTCGGCGGCGCGGCTGGCACCTTGGCGGCTTTCCAGACGTACGGCGCCCAGGACGCCGCCGCGCTGACGACGGCGTACGCCCGCGAAGTCGGCCTCGCCGCACCGGCGTTGCCCTGGCACACGCTGCGCACGCCGATCGCCGACCTGGCGGGGTGCCTGGCCTTCACCGCGGGCGCCCTGGGCAAGCTCGCCGTGGATGTGCTGACGCTGTCGCGCACGGAGATCGGCGAGGTGAGCGAGGGCAGCGGCGGCGGCTCGTCGGCCATGCCGCACAAGTCGAACCCGGTGCGCTCCACGCTCCTTTTGGCCGCCGCCCGGCGTGCCCCCCAGCTCACGGCCACGCTGTACGGCTCCGTCGCCGCCGAGGACGAGCGGCCGGCCGGTGCCTGGCATGCCGAGTGGGAGCCGCTGCGCGATCTGCTCCGGCTGGTGGGCGGCTCGGCCGCCCACGCGGCCGAGCTGGCCGAGGGCCTGCGTGTGTACCCCGCCGCGATGCGCCGGAACCTCGGTCTCACCCGGGGGCTGATCGTGTCCGAGCGGCTGTCCGCCGCCCTCAGCCCCGTTCTCGGTCGTGCGCGTACCAAGGAGCTGCTGGCCGAACTGGCCCGCCGCGCCCACACCGAGGACCGCCCGCTGCGCGAACTCCTCGGCGAGCAGCCAGAGTTGAAGGACATCGACCTGGACGGCCTTGGCGCCCCCGCCCACTACACCGGATTCGCCGGAGCTCTCACCGACCGTGCCCTGGAGCGACGTTGACCGAGAAACTCCTCAACCATCTGGCAGAAGGCCCGGCCTCGGCGCCCCCGCTGCTGCTGGGGCCGTCGCTCGGCACCTCGTACGCCCTGTGGGACGCGGTCGCGCCCGAGCTCTCGGCAGCCCATCGCGTGGTGCGCTGGGACCTGCCCGGCCACGGCGGGTCGGCACCGGAGCTGATCGGACCGGGCGCGACCGTCGGCGACCTCGCCGCGCTTGTGCTGGCCCTCGCCGACAGGCTCGGCATCGACCGGTTCGCCTACGCGGGCGTCTCCCTCGGCGGCGCCGTCGGCCTCCACCTGGCCGTGCACCACCCCGACCGGCTGACCTCCCTGGCCGTGCTGTGCTCCTCCGCCCACTTCGGCGACGGCACGGCCTGGCGGGAGCGGGCGCGGCGGGTGCGCCGCGAGGGCATTCAGTGGCTGGTGGAGAGCGCCGACGCGCGCTGGTTCACCCCCGGCTTCAGCGTCCCGAAGCTCCTCCAGGACCACCGGGAGGCCGATCCGGAGGCGTACGCCGCCTGCTGCGACGCGCTCGCCGCGTTCGATCTGCGCGACCGGCTCGGCGAGACCTCCGTACCGACACTGCTCGTGGCGGGTCGGCAGGATCCCGCGACGCCGCCCGCGCATCTGCGCGAGATCGCCGACGCGGTGCCCGGCGCGACGCTGGTGGAGCTGCCCGGCGCCTCGCATCTGGCGCCCGCGCAGGTTCCGCGGGCCGTGCTGACGGCGCTGCGCACCCACTTCGACGGGCCGCCGGCGAGCGGGACGACCGTGCGCCGGGAGGTGCTGGGCGACGCGCACGTGGACCGGGCGCAGGCCCGGCAGACCCCGTTCACCGCCCGGTTCCAGGACTTCATCTCCCGCTACGCCTGGGGCGAGGTCTGGACCGATCCGACGCTGTCCCGGCGCGAGCGCAGCATGATCACACTGACCGCGCTGGTCGCCCACGGTCACCACGACGAGCTGGCGATGCACGTCCGGGCGGCGCGCCGCAACGGGCTGACGACTCAGGAGATCGCCGCGGTGCTGCTGCAGACCGCCGTGTACTGCGGGGTGCCGGCCGCCAACTCCGCGTTCGCGACCGCCCAGCGCGTGCTCGCCGAGGAGGACGACGGGGAGGACCGGGGCCGAGGGTGACCCTGCCGGTCGTAGCTTCGACAGCACCTCCCTCGCGGCACCGGGCCGTGCCTAGGGTGGAACCATGTCCACCATTCTGATCACCGGCGCCACCTCCGGACTCGGCCGGTACGTGGCCTTCGAACTGGTCCGCTCCGGCCATGTCGTCCTCGCCCACGGCCGTGACCGGGACCGCACCGAGCGGCTCGTCGCGGAGCTGCGCACCGAGGGCGAGGCCGAGGGGTTCGTCGCCGACCTGGCCCGCCTCGCCGAGGTGCGGGAGCTGGGCGCTCGGGTCGCGGAGGCGCGTCCCGGCCTCGACGTGCTGATCAACAACGCGGGGGTGGGCGGCGGCACGCCCGGCTCAGGGCGGGAGCTGAGCGCCGACGGACACGAGCTGCGGCTCGCCGTGAACCATCTCGCGCCCGTCGTCCTCACCCGGTTCCTGCTGCCCGTCCTGCGGGCCAACGCGCCGGCCCGGATCGTGAACGTCGGCTCGGCCGGCCAGGAGCCTCTCGACTTCTCCGACCCGGAACTGACCCGCGGCTACAGCGGGATGTCGGCATACTGCCGCAGCAAGTTCGCCCTCGCCGCGCACACCTTCACGCTCGCCGACGAACTCGCCGGCAGCGGGGTGTCGGTGAACGTCCTGCACCCCGCCACCTTCATGGACACGGCGATGGTCCGCGAGAGCGGCATCGCCCCCTGGAACTCGGTCGCCGACGGCGCGGCGGCCGTACTGGCCCTGGCCACCGGGGAGTTGGGTAGCGGCGGCTACTTCGACGGCACCCGGCGGGCCCGGGCGCACGAGGAGGCGTACGACCCGGAGGTCCGCAAGCGTCTGGCGACGGTGACGGAGCAGTTGCTCACGGTGTGAGGTCCGCCGAAGGCACTACCGCAGCCCGCGTCCCGTCTCCAGCACCTCCCTCGCCTGGGCCGCCAGCCCCTCCGCACCGCACGCCCGGGCGAGGTCCAGGCCCCGGTTGAGCTCCGCCACGGAGCGGGCGGCGATGCCGTACTCGACGCGGGCCGCCGCGTGTTCGTACTGGCAGGGTGAGGCCTCCAGGTAGGTGACGGCCTGGGCGGCGAGCTGGACCGCGCGCCCGCCGGTCTCCAGGGCGGCGGCGCAACGCAGGGCCTCGCCGATGGCGGTGTCCGTGCCGAAGCGTTCGGCCTGCCGGCGGGCGTCGGCGGCGAGCTGCGCGGCGCGTGCCGGGTTCTGCTCGGCGAGGGCCTTGGCGAGGTCGATGGACCAGGGCGAGAGGACCGGGTTGTGGCCGCCGCGCGAGGCGGCGATCTTCTCGGCGGCCTCCAGTTCGTGGACGCCCTCCTCGGTGCGGCCCACGGCGAGCAGCAGCCGGCCGCGTACGCAGCGGATGTCGGGCAGCACGATCGTGGAGGGGTAGGGCGGCGCGAAGCCGTACTGCTCGGCGATCGACCAGGCCTCGTCGACACGGCCGCGGGCCAGCAGGGTGTCGACCAGTCCGCAGGTCGCCGACCAGTACAGCGGCAGGCGGCGGCCGACGCGTTCGGCGAGCACCAGTGCCTCGCGCAACGTGGACTCGGCCTCGCGCAGCCGTCCCTGCCTGCGGTAGGCGAGCCCGAGGAAGGCGTTGGCGAGGGAGAGGTGGCCGCCGCGCCAGCCGGCGCCGGTGTAGACGCGCAGGGCTTCGGCGAAGAGGTTCTCGGCGCGGTCGAGCCGGTCTGCGTAGGCGTACGCGCTGCCGAGCATCATCAGCAGCTCGATGCCCCATTCGGGGTCGGTCCAGCCGAGGCCGGGGGCGAGGCGGCCGTTGACGAGGGCTCGGTCGCACAGTTCGAGCACCTCGTCGGCGCTCTCGCCGTGAGTCATGGCGTCGAAGCCGCGCAGGACGAGCAGGGCGCGTTCGGCGTTGTCGCGGCCGGTGCAGGTCCTCGCGAGTTCGGCGAGGCGCCGGGAGCGGGCCGGGGAGACGGTCTCGCCGTGGATGCCCTCCCACATGAACTGCACGGCCTGCAGCCGCATCTTCACGGGGCCGGCTTCGTGCCGGGCGGCCTCGGCCTCGACCGTGCGGACGGCCTCCTCCAGCTGGTCGTTGTGGAGCAGCGCCTGGGAGAGCCGGACCACCGCGTCGACCCGCCGCTCGCCGTCGAGGCCGGGCAGGCCGAGCGTGAACTGGAGGTGGTCGATGGTGACGGAGGGTGCCGTGAGCAGGGTGGCGCAGCCCAGTTCGTACAGGACGTGGGCGTGGACCTCGGGCAGCGGTGGCTCCTGCAGGGCGCGTTCGAGGCAGGTGCGGGCCGCGTCCGGCGCGCCGACGGCGAGGTGTTCGCGGGCGGCCTCGCGCAGCTGCTCGACGAGTTCCTCGTCGCCGTCCGGGTGCACCTTCAGCAGGTGCCGGGCGGCCAGGGCGGCGCCGCGTCCCAGCTCGGTGATGATCTGCGCGGCGACGCCGTGCATGGCGGTGCGCACCCCGGAGGGGATGGAGTTGTAGACGGCGCTGGCGATCAGCGGGTGGACGAACTCCAGCTCGCCCCCGTCGCGTTCGCTGCCGTCCGCGAGGTCGGGGTGGGCGAGGATGCGTTGGGTGCAGAGGAGTTCGGCGCAGTGCCGGGCGATGGCGTCGTCCATGGTGGCGAGGCGGGCGACCATGTCGACGGTGATGCCGGTGCCGAGGATGGCGGCCGCCCAGGCGAACTGGGTGGCCTCCAGGCCGAGCCCCTTGAGCCGGTCGACCAGTCCGCCGCCGCGGGCGGCGCGGTTGAGGGCGCGCAGTTCGGCCGCCCGGGACTCGACCGGCTGCAGTTCGCTGTCCTGCACCTTGGCGAGGAGTTCGGTGGTCTCGTAGGGGTTGCCCGCGGTGACGGCCCAGACCTCGCGGCAGAACGCGTCGTCGGCATGGCGGCCGAGGGCGGCCCGGGTGAGCCCCGCCGCGGCGTCGGGCGTGAGGGCCCTGAGGTTGTCGACGGGGCGGCCCGCGGCGGCGGCCACCGCGTCGAGGTGGCGGGCGCTGTCGCCGCTCACCTCGCCGGGGCGGCGGGCGACCACGACGAGCACGGAGAGGTCGTCCAGGCGCTCGGCGAACGCGGCGAGCCAGCGCAGGGTCTCCTGGTCGGCCCAGTGCGCGTCGTCGATCAGCAGCACCAGCGGCCACTCGCGGCGGGCGAGCCTGCGCACCGCGGCGACGAGTCCGTCGCACACGTACTGCGGGTCGGCGCTGCCCTCCTGCGGGTCGACTATGCCGAGGGCGGGACCGGCGATGTCATACCAGTCGCCGAGGTACTCGCGGGCCTCCTCGGGCAGTAACGACAGCAGGGCGGGCTGGAGCAGCTGCCGTACCACGTTGAACGGGACGGTCCGCAGGGTCTCCGCGCCGCGCGTGGACCACACGGCGCAGCCGCGGCGCTCGGCTGTGCGGCGTGTCTCGGCCAGCAGTGCGGTCTTGCCGAATCCCGCCTCGCCGCGGAAGACCAGCAGACTGCCCGCGGACGACTGGTCGGCACACAGGAGGTCGAGTGCCTGTGCGACGGTGGCCATCTCCGCGTCCCGCTCCCACAGGGAAGCCGAGGCGGCCGCCGGCGGCCGTCCCTCCGTCATCCCGTTACCTCCCCAGGTCGCCCGAATGACGTACAGAGCATGAGCGTAGCCGTCCGGTGGGACGTGTGGTGGCCGGTCGGGGCAGCTGTTGCCCCGGCGGGTGAAAGTGGGTGCGGGCAGGCGACGCGCACCCGGCCCGAGCAGCCGGTCAGCGGCGGACGGGGCGTCAACATCGGCTGGCGCCATACCGGTTGCCGGATCACGTGTGCCCGCACGGGGACCGGGGCATCACCCGTCCGACCGCACCGGACGAGACGGACTTCGTCGCCGGGGCGGGCCGCCGGCGGCGGCGGTGCGCGGGCCGGGCGTCGTGAAGGGGCGGTGAGCGGTGGCCGTGCCGGAGGAGTGAGAAAAAAAATCCCGGCGCCGATATGTCCCGTACGGTCGATTGGCGACGGATCCTCTCATCACACTTTCACTGTCGCCTCATACGGTGGGGTCATGACGCAGGTGACTCCCCCCGGGTGGTACCCCGACCCCGGGCAGACGAACGACGGTCCGCCCACCGAGCGCTGGTGGGACGGCAAGGCCTGGACGGACCAGACCCGCCCCGCCGGGACGGCCGCCACGTGGGGTCCCCCGACACAGCCGCCGCCGGCCGGCGGCCCGCAGCCGGCGCACCCGGCGACCCCCGCGGCTCCCTTTGTCTACGGCGCGCAGCCCGGGTATCCGGCGTATCCGGGGTACCCCGCCCCGCCTCAGCCCCGGTCCCGGCGCGGCCTGCGCACGGGCATAGCCGTCGCGGCGGCGACCGCGGTCCTGTCGAGCATCGCGCTCGGCGTGTGGACCCTGGCCAAGAACCCCGGCGACGGCGGCGCCGACCGGGCCGGGTCGCAGCAGGGCGCCACGGGTGGACAGGACGGCGGGCCGGGCGGCGGGTCCGGCGGCTCGGGCGGCCCCGGGGGTTCGGGCGGCTTCGGCGGTCCGGGCGGGTCCGGTGGGTCCGGTGGGGCCTCGCCGTCGCCGGGCCAGTCCGAGGCGCCCAAGGTGAAGGGCGGCGGCACGGTGCCGGACCCGGTCAACGGCATCAGCCTGCCGGTGCCGACGGGCTGGACCGGCCAGACGATCAGCGTCGGCGCGCAGGTCACCTCCGACGACTCCTACAAGTGCCCGGGCAACTCCGCCCAGACCTGCACCTCGGGCGGCGCCTACTCGGCTCCCGCCCAGGCGCTGGACATCAAGGGCGACACGGCCGAGCAGGTCGCCAAGGCGGACATCGCGGCCAACGCCAAGCAGTCGTACGGCGGCACCACCTACGGCAGCATCACCTCGCACCAGGTGCTGGGCTCCGGCGCGGTGACGGTGGCCGGACAGAAGGGGTACATGGTGCGCTGGAAGGCGGTCACCAGCAAGGGCGCCGACGGCTGTGTCGAGTCGGTCGCCTTCCCCTCGCCCGACGACGCCAAGCAGATCGTGGTGGTGCGGTTCGGCATCGACGTCGGGCAGAAGACGGCCGTCATCGACGAGATCCTCAAGGGGATCAAGGTGTCGTCCGGCGACGGGAACGGCCAGGACGTCTGATCCACGGCCGCCGGGACAAGAGTGCGGCCGGGTGGGGCTCCCCTCCGCTCAAGAGGAGCCCCACCCGGCCGGGGGGTGCGCGCCGCCCCCGTCCCCACGGTGCGGCGCCGGCAGGTCACCGTTCAGTCATCCCGTGAACGGCGGCCTGGGTCTTGTGTCAGCCCGAGCGCGGGCAGCACGGTGGCCTCCACGAACCGGGTGAGATAGTCGCTGTCGGCGTACTGGCCGCTGAGCACGGGCCGCACGCGCAGCACGCCGAACATCATGGCGGGGATGTACTCCAGCGCCGGATGGTCGGCCCGGACCTCGCCCCGGGCGACGCCCCGCGCGAGCATTTCCTGCAGCGCGGCGATCTCCGGGTACACGAGTGCCTCGCGCAGCGCCTGGGCGAGCTGGTGGTCCGCCGTCACCGCGTGCCCGAGCGCGTGCAGCAGCCTGGTGTCCTTGCCGGACCATTCCCCCGCGGCCCGCGCGGCCTGGCGCAGGTCCTCGGCGAGCGATCCGGTGTCGATGCCGGCGAACCGCACCCGGCGATTGGCGCGCAGCGCGGCCGCGACGAACTGGGGCTTGGTCTTCCACTGCCGGTAGAGGGTGGACTTGCTGCACCGGGTGCTGGCGGCGACGCCCTCCATGGTGACGGACTCGTAACCGCATTCGCGGATCTGCTCCAGCACGGCGTCGAAGAACTCCCGCTCACGCTCCGGCGTGATCTTGGAGCGGCGCGAGGCGGCGACCATGTCCGGTCCGTCCGCGGCCTGCGACGTCATGCGGTGCTTCCCCTCACTCGTGTCCGGCTCGGCCATCGGCGCACGCCCCGCTCAAGTCTCGCTGTAGCGGCACGGCCGACCCTGTCTCCAGTGTGTCGTACATCAACCGATACGCAAGTGTACCGGTACTTGAGCGTATCGGTACACTGGCGTATCGGTACGATGACGTATCGATGAGTTCCGGCCGGGGGCGGGGCTCGTCACCACCACACGCACCACCGTCAGCGAAGGGGCCGGGGGATGAATGCCCGAACCGAGCCTGCAGAGGCCGCAGCCGAGCCGCCGGACGCTCCGGCGCGCCCTGCACTCATACGTGAGCTTCTGCTGGTCGCGGGGCTCTTCCTCGTCTACAAGCTCGGCCGGCAACTGGCCACCGGACACACCGCGAACGCCTTCCGCAACGCCCGCCGCGTGTGGCACCTGGAGCGGGCGCTGGATCTCCCCCACGAGAACGACGTGCAGTCCGCGCTGCTGCACGGCGACACCCTCGTCCACCTGGCGAACACCTACTACGCCACCGTCCACTTCCCGGCGACGCTGGCCTTCCTGGTCTGGCTGTACCTCAGACGGCCCGTGCACTACGTGTGGGCCCGCCGGGTCCTCGCGGTCGTCACCGCGGCCGCGCTGGTGCTTCCGTTCACCTTCCCGCTGGCCCCGCCGCGGATGCTGACCGGCACCGGCCTGGTGGACACCGCCCGCCGGTTCGGCCCGTCCGTGTACGGCCCGCCGTCCAGCGACCATCTGTCCAACCAGTTCGCGGCGATGCCGTCGCTGCACTTCGGCTGGGCGCTGATGGTGGCGATCGGCCTGATCGTGGCCACCCGGTCCCGGTGGCGCTGGCTGTGGCTGCTGCACCCGGTGATCACCCTGCTGGTGATCGTGGGCACGGCGAACCACTACTGGCTCGACGCGGTCGTCGCGACGGCCATGCTCGGCGTCGCCCTCACCCTGATCCGTCCGCCGCACCGGACGGCCGGGACGACCGGCCCGGCAGGACGCGGCGCCGGCCGGCCCGCGCCGCGCGAGCACGCCTTGGCGGGAGCGGGCCGATGAGCGCCGCCGTGACCGCCGTCGCCCTTTCGCTCGTCTCGGCGATCGCGTACGCGCTGGCCGCCGTCGCCCAGGAACGCCTCGCCGCCCGCACCGCCGGCACCGGCCTGCTGCGACTGCTCGGCACCGGCGCCTGGTGGTCGGCGGTCGGCCTCAACGCGGCCGCCGCCCTGCTGCACGTCATCGCCCTCAGGTACGGCCCGCTCACCCTCGTCCAGCCGCTCGGCGCACTCACCCTGGTGGCGGCGGTACCGCTCGGCGCACGGGCGGCGGGGCGCCGGGTCAGCGCGGTGGAGTGGCGCGGTACGGCGCTGACGCTGCTCGGGCTCGCCGCGCTGCTCGTCACCGCCTGCGGTCCGGCGCCCGCAAGGGTGCTGTCGCTGACCGAGGCACTGGCCGTCGCCGGTACGACCGCCGCCGCGATCGGCATGCTCTCCTGGCCCGGCGCCCGGCCGGGCCTCAGGCACGCGACGGCGTCCGGCTTCGCCTCCGGTGTCGCCTCGGCGCTGACCCAGACGGTGACGGTGGCGGCCACGGACCGCACGGCCCCGGCCCTGAGCACCGAGGTCATCGTGGTCGCCGTACTCGTCGCCGCGTTCGCCGTCGGCGGGCTGCTGCTGTCCCAGACCGCCTACCGAGGCGGCCTCGGCGCGCCGCTGGCCCTGGTCACCCTCGCCAACCCGGTGGCCGCCGCGGTCATCGGCCTCACCCTGCTGGGCCAGGGCCTCCACGGCGGCCCGGCCGGCGTCCTGCTGGCGTTCGCCGGAGCGGGCCTGGCCTCCTGGGGTGTGGTCCTGCTCACCCGGGTCACGCCCGGGCCGGTGCCCGAGGACGACGACCACCCCGTGGCCGCCGTACTGGCCCTCCGGCCGGATACGGCGACCGCCGAACCGGCCCTGGTGCCGCGGCAGCCGGAACAGCCCGGACATCTCACGGCACTGTGAGGGCACACAGCGGCGGCGGGGGGGCCCGGCGCGCCCGCCCCCCCCCCCCCCGCCCGGCGGGCCCGCGGGCGTGGGCCCCGCCGGGGGGGGGGGTGAGGCACCCCCCCCGCCC
>NZ_JBSHAY010000026.1:0-127103 GCF_053611725.1 Streptomyces sp. NPDC054783
TCCGGCGGGGACATGGGCGGTGCCGGCCGCTGTTCGTTGCGGCGGCGTCGATCTGCCCGCGCGGATGCGGGGCAGACCTCGGGGGGTTCGCTGGGCGCGTGTTCCGGCTCCCGGCGACGACAGCCATGGTTAGCGGCGGCCAGGGCGGAAGGCAATGATGTGACCTACTACCCCACTGCGGGCAAATGGCCCTAAATCGGAAACTGTAGTGACATCTGCCCTGTTCAGGGGCATCTCGTCCTACGATGCTGGTTAGGATGTGATCCCGCTCTCGTGGGCACCGTCACGCCTGGCAGCCCCGCAGACACCGAACCGCGAGGGCCTCACAGGGCACACGGCCTTGTCGCCGGCCCGGCTCCGCATCAACGCACCGTCCAGGGTGTGGTGAGGCCGGCCGTGGCATACGGCGACGGCGGCAGGCAGCACGCGGGGAACTTCGGGGCCGCCCCGGGCCGAGGACTGCAGGTTCAAGGCCAACCCATCGGCCCGCCTCCCCATCTTGCATTCCGGCAGCAGCAGAACTGACCCGAAAGCAGGAACACTTGCCCAACACGACCTCTCCCCTCATGCGGCGCAGTGCGGCCCTCGCCGCCGCTCTCGGGCTCGTCGCCCTCGCCGGCCCCCAGGCGGCCGACGCGGCGCCGGCCGCCGCCACGGCCGGCGGGCCCGCGGCCCTCCACTGGTCCACCTGCCCCGCAGGCTCCGACGCCCCTCGCGGTACCTACTGCTCCACCCTCAAGGTGCCCCTCGACTACTCCAGGGCGAACGGCCGGCAGATCAAGCTCACCCTGTCGATGGCCGGCGACCTGAACGCCCCCCGCACCCTCGTGGTCAACCCGGGTGGTCCGGGCGAACCGGGTATCGGCACGGCCAAGCTGGTGTGGAGCTCGCTGCCCCAGGATGTCGCCGCGCAGTACAACGTTGTCAGCTTCGACCCGCGGGGCGTCGGCGCCAGCACCCCGGTTTCCTGCGGGGACACGACCAAGCTGCTCAGACATCCGGCCGCGCCGTACACCCCGACGACGGACGCCCACGAGCAGGCGCGGCTGACCGTGGCCCGCGAGGTCGCCGACCAGTGCCGTGCGAACTCCAAGGACCTGCTGCCGTACATCACGACCGAGAACGCGGCCCGTGACATGGACCGGATCCGTACCGCGTTCCACCGCGACAAACTCGACTACCTCGGGTATTCGTACGGCTCGAGACTCGGCGCCACCTACGCGACACTGTTCCCCACGCACACCGGCCGCATGATCCTCGACAGTGTCGTCGATCCGACCGTGACCACATACGCCTCGCAGTACGAGCAGGATCCGGCGCTCCAGCACCGGGCCGACCAGTTCTTCGCCTGGGCGGCCGAGAAGGACGGGACCTATCACCTGGGCACCAGTGCGTCGAAGGTGTCGGCCGCGTGGGACGCCGTCCGCCAGAAGCTGGACGCCCGTCCCGCCGGGGGCAGGGCGGGCAGCGCGGAGATCGACGATCTGCTCGCCTCCGCCATGTACACCGATCTGGACTGGGGCGATGTGGCCCAGGCCGTCTCGGATTACCGGCGCGGGGACGCGAGCACACTGCTCGGCGCGACCGACCAGCTCGCCCTCGGCGGCGTCGACCCGGCCCAGCTCGCCTACAACTGCGTGGACGACGCCTGGCCCCGCGACTGGGCGACGTGGCACCGGGACACCGGGGCGGCGGCCCCCAAGTCTCCGCTGTTCGCGTGGCTGAACACCTGGTACAGCGCGCCGTGCGCGTTCTGGAAGGCGCCGACGGCCCGGCCCGTGAAGATCGGCTCGGCCAAGGTGCCGCCGATCCTTCTGCTCCAGGCCAAGGACGACCCGGCGACCCCGGTCGAGGGCGCGCGGCGCATGCACCGGGTGCTGGCCGGTTCCCGCCTCGTCGTCGCGGGTGGCGGCAACCACGGCCAGTACCTGTTCGACGGCAACACCTGCATGGACCAGCACGGCAGCCGCTACCTGCTCACCGGACGCCTCCCGGCCGACAACTCCAAGTGCCCGGCGGCACCGGCTCCTTGAGCGAAGCCTCTACGACTGCCGCCCAGCTTCGTCCGCCGGCTCATGGCCGTCCTGTCATGCCCACACCCCAGTCGGCCCCTGATACGGCCGCAGGTGCCTTCTGCAGCGTTCGCTGTCAAAGGCCCGGCGGCCTGCCACACCGTGAACAACGGCGTAAGCGGGCGTCCTTGTGGTTCTTGTCCTCCGGGATGACGTGTCGGATACCGCGACGACGCAGGCAGGTGCAGATCTGCTTCAGCGAGACGATCCCGCACAAGGGCCGGCCGGAGCCGTCCGCGCTCAGCTGCGGCTTGGTGCTGACCCGCCGCGTGAGCAGCCAGGCCCTCCCCCGCCCGACTCCGTTCGACAGCTCTCCTCGTCCCGACGCGCTCCGGTCAACGCGCCAGGACAGTGATCGGACGGGCCCGTACAGTGGTGCCGTGTCAGCAGCCCGGCACCCGGATGTCGTCATCAGCAGCGGCGTCGAGAGGCCCGTCCCCGCCGACGGCGAGCTGTGGGCGGTGGGCGGGGTGATTCTCGACCGGGAGGGGCTGGCCTACGCCCAGAGACGCAGCCCCGGCCGGCGGCCCCTCCCCGACTGTTGGGACATCGTGGGCGGCCACGTCTGATCTGATCTGACCCGACCTCGACGGTGATCAGCTGGGCAAGTACTCGGCCCTCGGCCGGTCAACGTGCCCTCGATGAGCGGGAGTCGGCCCGTTCGGGGATGCCGTTCCAGGACGAGCTAGGGTGGGCACTATGCGATGGGGGGATCGTCCGGTATGGATCCGGTGCACGGTGGTGGTGTACGTGATCGGATTTCTGGAAGGGACGGGAGCGCACGCGTACTTTCTGGTGACCGGCGGGCTGAACGCCTACAGCTACGCACCCATACTCGTCCAGCTGCTCTTCCACGTGCTCTTGCTGCTCGATCCGCTCGTCGCCGTATTGATCACGCGTGCTCAACCTGGTGCACCGTTGCTCGCCGCCGCGGTCATGCTCGCGGACGTGCTCGGCAACTGGAGCGCCGCATGGAGCGCCGTCCTGACGCATCCCACCGCGTTTCTCCGTCCAGTAGGGCTCTTGCCGATCACGCTCTTCGGTATCTTCGTCTTGGTCACGGCCCTTCCGCTCCGCCGAGCGCTGACGCCGGATGATGACGACGGGGCCGGTATGCCATGTCCGTCCGAGGCAGGGTGACGGTCGGTACGTCGGCCCGGCCGAGCATCCTTCCGTGGAGGCGGGACGCTCAGGGCCGCGGGTCTCGAGCCGCCCGGCTCAACCGGCTTCAGAGGTCGAAGAGCAAGCTCAGCTGAAGTCGAGCGTCCACTGTGCCGGGGTGGGGGTCGGTGGCTCTGTTCACGGGAGTCGGCAAGGTGGCATCGAGGCACATCCAATGCGGCCCGCGTGTGCGCCCGCTCGAACTGACCGGCGACGAGGACACCGACCGCGCGGCTGTGTCCGCCGCTGCCCAGGGCCCGATCGACATGGTGCTCGACCTGCTCCCGCCCGCCGCCCCCAGCTCGGCGGTGCGCGCGACGGCCATGACCGTCCGCGAGTACGGCCGCGTCGTCCTCATGGGCGGCGTCGGCATGCTCGGCGGCGCCGACCTCGCCCTTCCCTACCCGTGGATCATGCGCAACTCGGTCACCGTGCGCGGGCAGTGGATGTAACCACGCACGGCGAACGTCGGCATGATCCGACTCGTCGCGTCACATGCGCTCGACGCCGGTCCCGAACGGGTCCGGACCTTCCTCCTCGACTCTGTCAACCTCGACTCTGTCAACGACGCCGCCGAGTGCGCCGCCGCTCATGGCGGGCCGTTCGACCGCACCGTCCTCACCCCGCCTGCCGCCTGATGGCTGTCCCCCCCCGGCCGAGGGGCGTGCCGCCCCCACGAGCGACGGGCTGCGCCGTCAGCCCAGTTGGTCGGCTGTTGGTCGACGCTCGTCCGATGCCCGAGGGCCGGTGGCATGACAACCGGCTCCGGGCCGTGACCGCACCCGGGGTCTCGTGCTGCGTCACGGCTGCGTTGCTGGTCGGGTGGGCTCTCCAAGCTGGAGCCAAGATCGATTGTCAGTGGTGGGTGAGACGATAGGAGCATCGAGTCGGAAAGAGGGGGCGCTGCTCATGTCCGGAAACCAGAACTACATCAATCACGTTGCTCTTGTGCTGGATGCCAGTTCGTCCATGTCGCATCTGAGCCGCAAGGTCGTCGAGGTCGCCGACCAGCAGATTGCATATCTTGCCCGCCGATCGGGGGAACTGGACCAGGAAACCCGCGTCACGGTGTATGTCTTCGCCGACAAGGTGGAGTGCGTCATCTACGACAAGGACGTGCTGCGGATGCCGTCGCTGAAGCAGCTGTACCGGGTCGGTGGCATGACGGCTCTGCTGGCGGCCGCGCTGAAGTCACAGCAGGAACTGGCGCAGACGGCTCAACTGTACGGCGACCACAGCTTCCTGACGTTCATACTCACCGACGGGCAGGAGAACGCAAGTCATCGCTGCCCGGATGCCCCTGCCAGGGACCAGCGTGAACTGGTTGAGGCCGTGGCGGAGATGATCGAGACACAGGGGGACAACTGGACGCTGGCCGTCCTCGTGCCGGACCAGATGGGCAAGCGGGAGGCCATGCAGTGCGGTTTCCCGAAGGACAACATCGCCATCTGGGACGCCACGAGCACACAGGGGCTGGAGGAGGCCGGGCAGGTGATCCGGCAGGCCACCGAGAAATTCATGGTGGGTCGCTCCCAGGGCATCCGGGGATCGCGGGCGGTGTTCTCCACGGGTGCCGAGGCGGTCAACAAGGACACCATCGAGGCGGTCGGCCTCACCCCGGTGGATCCCTCGCAGTACGAGCTGATCCCGGTGGCTCGTGACGCGGCGATCCGGGACTGGGTCATCGAATGCGGGCACACCTACCGTACCGGTGGTGCGTTCTACCAGCTGAGCAAGTCGGAGAAGATCCAGGCGCAGAAGCAGATTGCGGTGCTGGAGAAGAAGACCGACCGGGTGTACACGGGGCCCGAGGCCCGAGTCCTGCTCGGCCTGCCGGACGTGGAAGTTCGCATCAAGCCGGACCACAACGACGACTTCACGATCTTCGTGCAGAGCACCAGCGTGAACCGGAAGCTCGTCCCGAACACGCGGCTGCTGCTGATGCTCTGACGCCTCGGAAGTCGCTGGACGCACCACCAAAGGCCGAAGGACACGTACGAGAACGCGAAGTGCGACGACGCCTGCCTCCCCGATGGCCGCACCGCGCCCAATGCGGAGTGCGGTGCTTCAGCGCCGGCCGGACGCCGAGCCCGCGCCCGTGCGTCCAGCGCTTGTCTGGGCCTCGGGCCCCAGCCCCTACTGTCGCGGGCGACGTCGTGCCCGATCTGGCACGCGCCCTCAGCACGGCCGGCCGCGACCACCACCTCCACGCGCTGCTCCTCCACGTCGCACGCCAGGCATCCGCCTGGGAAGTCACCGGCCTCGCCGACATCCTCAGGGACGAAGGCATGCCCGCAGCCGCCGACAAACTGCTTGCTGCCCGTACCGCAAAGCGCAGGGCCGATCGCCCCGATGACAGTCACGGCCGTTCCTCACGGCGGTGATCCACCAGCGAACCTGAAAGCCGAGGTCAGCGAATCGGCGCGCGGAACGGCACAGTCCGCCCTGCCGAACGCCGAGTACTGCCCCGAACCGGAAGAACGCCTCCAGAGCACGCCCGACCAGCGCCTGGAGCCACAGCAGCCGCGGGTGCGGGCCCTGTGCCCGGTCGTGGACGAGGCGCGACGACGAAGGCCCTGCGGCTGGCAGTGACGCGGCGGCCGCGCGACGGGCTTGATCAGCGTCGGCTTCCCCGCACTGGTGCTATCAAGGGTGTATGGAGGTATTTTCCGGGCACTCTCGGAGCCCGGAACATCATCCGCCCGGCGGACGCTCGCGCGAACGTCGCGCCTCCTTGCTGGACCTGCACAGTGCGGCCGGTCAGGTGTTCCTTCTCCAGGTCGTCATAGTGGTCCTGCTGGTCGTGGCCGCGGTGGTGGGCATGGTGCTCCAGGCGGCGAGTGACGCTCTGCAGCAGGGGCGACGGGTGTCGGTCGTCGCGGCCCACTCGTTCGCGAGTGCCCCCGGCGTGGCGGCGGCGCTGCAGAGCCGGGACCCGTCAGCGGTGCTCCAGCCGCGGGCCGAGGCGGCGCGCCGGCGCGCGGGTGTGGATTTCATCGTCGTCATGAGCACGAAAGGGATTCGCTACACGTACCCCTATCCGCAGGAGATCGGGAAGAAGTTCGTCGGCACCATCGCACCGGCACTGCGGGGCCATACCGTCGTCGAGCAGGCCGGCGGGCCGCCGCTGCCCGCGGGCAAGGGGACGGACGTGCAGGCGGTGGTCCCCGTGACCGACTCGCGCGGCAAGGTGGTCGGTCTGGTCTCCGCCGGAATCACGGTCAGGGCCGTGGCCGGACTGTGGCTGCCGCAGCTGCCGATCATCGTGGCCAGCGGCGCGGCCTCGCTTGCACTGGCCGTGACGGGAACGACGCTGGTGTCCCGGCGGCTGCGGCGGCAGACGCACGGACTGGCCCCGGTGGATCTGGCGCAGTTGTACGAGCACCACGACGCGGTTCTGCACGCGGTGCGGGAAGGGGTACTGATCACCAGCGCCGACGCGCGACTGCTGCTGGCGAACGACGAGGCGGCGCGGCTGCTCGGACTGCCGGCAGACGTGCAGGGACGCCCGGTGCGGGAGCTGGGGCTGCCGGAACCGGTCATGCGCCTGCTGTCGTCGCCGGGGGCGGTCACCGATGAGGTGCATCTCGCAGGGGACCGATTGCTCGCGGTGAACAAGCGGCCGACCTTCCCGCAGGCCGACCGGGGAGGCAGCGTGGTGACCCTCCGGGACACCACGGAGCTGGCGGCGGTCTCGGGGCGGGCCGAGGTCGCACTGGAGCGGCTGAAGCTGCTGTACGAGGCCGGTGTGGGGATCGGGACGACGCTGGACGTGGGGCGTACGGCCCAGGAGCTGGCCGACGTGGCGGCGCCGCAGTTCGCCGACCTCGTGACGGTGGATCTGCTGGACTCGGTGCTGCGGGGGTGGGAGCCGACGGCGGAGGGCTGGCGGCATCTGCGCCGGGCGGCGATCGGCGGAGGACAGCGGATGATGCCGGTGTATCCACTGGGCGAAGTGATCACCTTCTCGGCCGGCACCCCGCAGATGCGCACGCTGCAGGAAGGGCGGGCCGTACTGGAGGCCGACCTGCGGCAGGCCCACGGCTGGCGGGCACAGGATCCGGAGCGCGCGCTGAAGGCCCTGGAGTGCGGGCTGCAGTCGCTGGTGACCGTGCCGCTGCGGGCGCGGAACGTAGCGCTGGGCGTGGCGAACTTCTACCGGACGGTGGATTCCCCGGCTTTCGATCCGGAGGATCTCACCTTCGCGGAGGAACTGGCCGCGCGGGCGGCGGTGGCCCTCGACAACGCCCGGAGGTTCACCCGGGAGCACGCGATGGCGGTGACCCTGCAACGGAGTCTGCTGCCGCGGGGGCAGCCGGAGCAGGACGCGCTGGAGGTGGCCTGGCGGTATCTGCCCGCGGAAGCGGGGGTGGGCGGGGACTGGTTCGACGTCATCGCGCTTCCGGGGGCGCGCGTGGCCCTGGTGATGGGGGACGTCGTCGGTCACGGGCTCCACGCGGCGGCGACCATGGGCCGGCTGCGCACTGCGGTGCACAACTTCTCCACCCTGGACCTGCCCGTGGACGAGGTGCTCGGGAATCTGGACGACCTCGTCTGCCGCATGGACAACGAGGAGAACACGGGCGATGCCGCGGACAGCCACGAGGGAGAGGGGGTGACCGGAGCGACCTGTCTGTACGCGGTCTACGACCCGGTTGCGGGGGCCTGCACGATGGCTCGTGCCGGACACCCGGAACCGGTGGTGGTACGCCCGGACGGGACGGTCACGAGTCCTGGTGTGCCGGCCTCGGCGCCCCTCGGTCTGGGCGGCTACCCCTTCGAGACCGCGGAGGTGGCCCTGCCGGAGGGTTCACAACTGGTGCTGTACACCAACGGCCTGCTGGCGAACCGCACCCAGGACATCGACGCCGGGATGGAGAGGCTGCGTGGGGCGTTGGGCGGCTCCGGGGGCCGCACTCCGGAGGAGACGTGTCAGGCGGTGATCGACGCGCTGGAGCCGTCGCACTCCTCCGACGACATCGCTCTGCTGACGGCACGTACCCGGATGTTCCCGCCCTCGCGCGTGGCCGAGTGGGACGTGCCGGCCGATCCGGCGCTGGTGCCCTCGGTGCGGGCGCGCTGCCGGGAGACGCTGCTTCAGTGGGGGCTCGAGGAGATCGCATTCGCCACGGAACTGATCGTCAGCGAGTTGGTCACGAACGCGATCCGGTACGGCTCACCGCCGGTCGGCGTACGGCTGCTGCACGGACGCTGTCTGATCTGCGAGGTGTCGGACGGCAGCGGTACCTCGCCGCGCCTGCGGCGGGCGACGACCACGGACGAGGGCGGACGGGGGCTGTTCCTGGTGGCGCAGTTCGCCCAGCGATGGGGAACGCGGTACACGACTGGCGGCAAGGTCATCTGGGCGGAACTGGTTCTTCACGACGGCACGTCCGTCGCCTCGGGCCTCGCACCGGTCGACCTGCTCCTCGACCAGTTCGACCTCGACCAGTTCGACGATGCAGCCTTGTGAGCCGAAGTACTCCGTCCGCCTTCCGGGGTCTGGCGGCTCGAAACTTTCGACCGTAGTCCCAGGGATGGCGGGCGTAATTTCGCCCGACATTTCGGAAACTCTTGGCGAGCGTGCTTCATCAGCCGTGCTGGGCTGGAGCAACGGCGGGCGCAGGCATGCAGACGCCACCCCGCTCCGTGGTCATGGGACCGGCCGTCGCCGCGACGGCCCTGGTCGGCGCCGTCACCTTGACGGTCGACGCCGTCCCGGCGCTGGCTGCCGCAAACCGGTGAACGGGGCGCGGAGGTCCGGCGGGGCGCCCAGACCTGCCGAGGTCCCGTGCGGCGGTTGGCAGGACCGCAGCCTCGTGCGGGGCTGCGGTCCTGCCGCGGTTTCACCGCCGCTGGCCGGCCGTGTGCGGAGCCTGACGTGAGGTCAGTTCCAGATGCCGGTGATGTCGGAGGCGTTTGCCGCGGCCCCGGCGTGGGTGGTCAGTCCGGCCAGGTCCTCGAGGGTGCGCAGCGTGTTGTAGTGGTTGTAGCGCGTCGAGGTCGAACTGCCCGGCGCGACGTGCGCGCCGTAGAACACGGTGGCGATGTGGTTGCTGTGCGAGCTGTCGTCCTCGTCGAAGGTGACGGCCAGGATGCTGTTGTGCGTCCGGGCCCAGGTGGCGTAGGCGCTGAGGTTGTTCTTCAGCCAGTTGTCACCGGTCGTGATGGAGCAGTCGTGCATGTCGTTGCACAGGTTCGGAACGACGAACGAGACCTTGGGCAGGGTGGTGTAGTCCGTCGGGAACTGCGTGAAGGTGTGTGCCGTGTTCAGCGGGACGTTGCTGAAGGCGAACCACGGATTGTGTTTCCGGGCGTACTTGGTGGCGGAGTTGGTGCAGACCGTGGAGCCTTGGGAGGGCAGACCCTCGTTGTAGCTGCCCCAGGTCTTGCCCGCGGCGATGAGCTCGGAGCCGAGGTTCGCGGCGCTGCTGAACTGCGGGGTGTAGCAGTTGTCGTTGGTGATGCCCTGGTTGTTGCCGGAGAACAGGTCCAGGTAGTTCGGCTGGCTGGGGTGGGTGACGGCGAACGAGTTGGTGAGGTTGCCGCCGCCGGCCTTCAGCGTGTTGTTCAGGTACGGGGCACTCGTACTGCCGATGACCTGCTCGTAGGAGTGGTTCTCGAACACCACCACGACCACGTGGTCGGGGGTGGGCAGAGCGGCGGCCTGTGCAGCCGGGGCGGCGGCCCAGACCCCGACCAGAGAGGCGGGGAGGGCGACGGCGAGGGAGAGCGCCCGGCGCGAGCGCTTGACGCGGGACAGCAAGGACACGGTGGACCTCCTGTGGGTGCGGTGAGCGGGGAGGTTCTCCACTGATCAGGTCCTTTCTGATCAGGCGTTAGGAGAGTAGGGGTGCGCCGCCGCGGCCTTCAGGTGTCCGGCAATGAAGACCCGTCGAACAGGCGTTGGCAGCCGGCGGCTGTTCCGTTCCTCGTATTCACCTGCCGGAGGGTTGCCCCGCACACCGGACCCCGGGCCCCGGGCCCCGGACCAGGGCAACCCATCCGGCTGAGGCGCAGACCTCGACCCGTGGTACCTCCTCGTGCATCTCCGCCCCGCGCTCGCCCCCGTACAGGCCTCTCTGGTTGAACTCGGCGTCGTGGTCACCTCTCGTCGCCAGTCTCGACCTCCCGGCAAACCGACGCGACCGCGGGGCGGGGGGTGGGCTCACCAGGTCTTGGCGGCGGCGAGGAGGCGCTCGCGGACGAGTGTCACGTGGGGGTTGGTGGAGCTGCCCGGTCGTTGGACGAGGTAGGCGGTGTTGATCGGGGGGTCCTCCGGCTGGTGGAGTAGCCGGAGGGCGCCGGAGGCGAGTTCGGTGCGGCACAGGTAGCTGGGCAGGACGCTCCAGCCGGCGCCGGCGGTGACGGCGGTGAGGACGCTGCGCAGGTCCGGGACGGTGATCGCGGCCTGGGCATGCAGGCGGCGGTGGAAGACGTGGCGCCAGTAGCGGCGGGCGATGGGCAGGTCCTCGGCATAGGTGATCAGTGGCAGGCTCTCCAGGGCAGTGGGCAGATCCTGGCCCTTGAGCCGTTCGGCCCATACAGGTGCGGCGACCAGGACGAATTCCTCGTCGGCGAGGAGTTCGGCGTGGAGAGTACGGCCGCGGGGGCGGCGGGTGGCGACGACGAGGTCGTGGCGTCCGGCCCGCAGTTCGTCGAGCAGCGGTTCGGTGAGTCCGATGGCCACCCGTAGCCGGACGCCCTGGGCGACGAGCGGGGCCAGCACGTGGAGGCCGGCGACGCTCATGAACTCTGCGGGCCCGGCCAGATGCACCGGCGCCACGGTGCTGCTGGGCTCCTCGCCGGTGATCGCGGCCAGTTGGTCGAGAGGGGCCGACAGCTGTGTGGCGAGTTCGTCCGCGTGGGGCAGCGGGGTCACGCCCTGGGCCCGGCGTTCGAACAGCTCGTGGCCCAGGCGGTTCTCCAGCGCTCGGATCTGCATGGTGACCGTGGACTGCGACAGGCCGAGCCGACGGGCGGCGGCCGTGAAGGAGCCCAGGCGGTGCACCGCCAGGAAGGTGCGCAACAGGTTCAGGTCCAGCGGACCGGATCCATGAGTGTCATGATCGCTCACGGCGTCGAGCCTACGAGGTACTTGCGGCAGCCACGTGCGCTCAGCGCCCGGACGGACATCGGTTCATCGATACCTGATATCGGTCTCTTCATTGGCGCCGATACTTCAGTGCCTTTAATTTCGAGATCCGAAGCATTGAGGCTCTGAGCGTCAGAGCGTGAACCCCAGCTTTCGGAGACCGCACCAATGTCGAAGATCCTTTTTGTGATGACCGGCGCCGACCACTGGACACTGGCGGACGGCACCAAGCACCCCACCGGCTTCTGGGCCGAGGAGGCCGTCGCCCCGTACCAGGCGTTCACGGCCGCAGGTCACGAGATCGTCGTCGCCACGCCGGGCGGCGTCGTCCCGCCTCTGGACCAGGGCAGCCTGGCGCCACAGTTCAACGGCGGCGAGGAGGGCGCGAGCAAGATGGCGGACGCCGTCGCCTCGATCAGCGAGATCCGGCACCCCATCAGCCTGCAGGACGTCGACCTCGACGACTACGCCGCCGTCTTCTACCCCGGCGGCCACGGCCCGATGGAGGACCTGGCGGTCAACGCCGAGTCCGGCCGTCTGCTCACCTCGGCGCTGAAGTCCGGCAAGCCTCTCGGCGTGGTCTGCCATGCCCCGGCTGCTCTCCTCGCCGCGATCGAGCAGGACGGCACCAACTCCTTCGCCGGGTACAAGGTGGCCGCGTTCACCAATACGGAGGAGGCCCAGTCGGGTCTTGCGGACAAGGCGAAGTGGCTGCTGCAAGATCGCCTCACCGAGGCGGGCGTGCAGGTTCAGGTAGGCGAGCCCTGGGTCCCCAACATCGTCGCGGACCGCAACCTGTTGACCGGTCAGAACCCCTCCTCCTCCGCACCGCTGGCCGCGGAGCTCCTGAGGAAGCTGGCCTGACACCCGCAGCACCGATCGAACGGGGGGACTGGACACCGCGTTCGTCAACCGGAACCGGTCCCTTGCCGTCGGAAGGACACAGATGAGCAGGATCCTCGCCGTGGTCACCAACCAGGCGACCTATGGAACGAATCCACACCGGACCGGACTGTGGATCGCAGAGCTGGTTCACTTCTACGACGGGGTCCGCCAGGCCGGCTTCGAGGTCGACATTGTCAGTCCAGCAGGGGGACAGGTACCGCTGGATCCCCGCAGCACCAGATGGGCCGGCAAAGCGGTGCGCGACTACATGAACGATCACGCGTTCATGTCAGGCCTGGACCGCACCGGCAAGGCCGCCGACGTCGACCCGGCCAGGTATGCCGCGATCTTCTACACCGGCGGGCACGGCGTGCTGTGGGACTTCCCCTCCAATGCCGCGCTCCAGCAGGCCGCGCGGCAGATCTACGAGCACGGCGGCGTGGTCTCCTCGGTCTGCCACGGTGCCTCTGGGCTGCTGGACATCACGCTCTCCGACGGATCCCTGCTCGTCGCCGGCCGCACGGTCACCGGATTCTCCACCGCGGAGGAGCGAGTCGCCATGGTGAAGAACCGGGTGCCGTTCCTGCTGGAGGACGAACTCCGCAAACGGGGCGCGCACTATGCCAGGAACACCATTCCGATGACCCCCTTCGCCACCGCCGACGGCAGGCTCGTGACGGGACAGAATC
This sequence comes from Streptomyces sp. NPDC054783, assembly GCF_053611725.1. Classification (NCBI taxonomy): domain Bacteria; kingdom Bacillati; phylum Actinomycetota; class Actinomycetes; order Kitasatosporales; family Streptomycetaceae; genus Streptomyces; species Streptomyces sp. NPDC054783. The sequence goes on from NZ_JBSHAY010000026.1 coordinate 12,903, forward strand.
CGTACTCCACCAAGGCCGTCACGGCAAAGATCATCGAGACGCTGCACCGCCTTTGACCAAGCGTCGCTCAAACCGTTGGAGGAACATCATGAAAGCAATATCGATCAAGGAACCCGGGGGGCCGGAAGTCCTGCGGTGGATCGATGTGGAGGACCCCGTCCCCGCAGCGGGTGAAGTGGTCATCGATGTCGTTGCGGGCGCCGTCAACCGGGCCGACGTGGCACAGCGGCTGGGGTTGTACCCGGTTCCGGAGGGAGCATCGGCCTATCCGGGCCTGGAGGTCTCCGGACGGATCAGCGCTGTCGGCGAGGGGGTGACGAGCTGGCGGTCCGGCGACGAGGTGTGCGCACTGCTGACGGGAGGCGGATACGCACAGAAGGTCGCTGTCCCCGCAGGGCAGCTGCTGACGGTGCCCAAGGGCGTCAGCCTGGTCCAGGCGGCAGCGTTGCCGGAGGCCACCGCAACGGTGTGGTCCAACGTCTTCATGACCGGCGGGCTGAAGGCAGGCGAGACCTTCCTCATGCACGGCGGAGCCGGCGGCATCGGCACGGCAGCCGTTCAGATCGCCAAGGCCCACGGCGCTCGCGTCGTCACCACCGTCGGCGGCCCCGAGCAGGCCGCCAGGGTCCGAGAACTCGGCGCCGACCTCGCGATCAACTACCGCACCGAGGACTTCGTCGAGCACGGCCCCTACGACGTGATCCTCGACGTCATCGGCGGCGACTACCTTCCGCGCAACGTCACATCCCTGGCCCTCGACGGGCGCCTGGTCGTCATCGGGCTGCAGAGCGGCCTGACGGCGGAACTCAACCTCGTCGAACTCCTCGCCAAGCGCGCATCCGTGCACGGCACCACCCTGCGCTCGCGCCAAGCCGGGCAGAAGGCAGCCATCGTGGCCGAAGTCCAGGAACACGTGTGGCCGTTGATCGAGAACGGAACGGTGCAGGTCGTCATCGACCGCACCCTGCCCATGGACCAGGCAGCGGAAGCGCATCGCATCCTGGACGCCCACCACATCGGCAAAATCGTCCTCCTCAACCCCGACGCGGCATGAGTCACCCTCCCGTACAGCTCGGGCGCGGTCCAAGGACACGAACGAGACTGGGAGTGCGGTCCCGCGGAAATCCGCTTGAACGACAGTCGGGTGGACGTGGCAGGCTTGCGCGGTGATTGTCGAGCTGTCCCCCCGTTTTCTGGCCTGGGCCGATGTGGATCCCGACCGTCATCCCTTCGACGGGGTGTCGGCGCCGCAGGTGGTGCGGTCACTCGGTCCCGCCCGTAGGGTGCCCAGCCGCCCCGATGTCCCCTTCGCCGACCCGGCGATGAGTGCCTGGAGCTGGGACGAGGGCAAGCCCTGGGCCGACGCCATGTCGCACGCCCTCGCCGAACACTACGGCCGCTGGAGCGTGGGCTGGCGCTGGGCGCACGACGAAGGGGACTTCGACGGAGGACCGGTCGGGAACTGGTGCTGCCCGCGGGACTCGATCACCATCCCGGAGGAGACGCTCGACCGCGTCGTCGCGGCGTTGTGCGAGTGGCGCGGGTGGCTGGAGAGTCTTGCCAGGTGGTTCGAGGCGTACCCGTTGGACCTGGCCGACGTCGAGGAGCAGCGGATCCTGTGGGAGCGCGCCGCCCGAAACCTGATCCTGCAGGTGACCGACCGCACCGGCTGCGGCAGCGGCTGGCACGGACACTGTCATCAGGTGCTCAGCTGGTTCCTCAGCCACTGGGGCGTCGCACCCGACCTCGCGAGGGAGCTGGTCGACGAGGCGATCGGCGGGCGGTTCGCCAGCTGGACCGGGCCCGACCCGGTGCTGGTGGAAGACGTCGCGGAACGGCTCGCGCTGTCGCTGCGGCCGGACGACGGCATACGGCCGGCCACCGGACCCGCGCCGGACCATCTCGAGCGTTGGCTCGCGGTGCGCCGGACCGTGCCGTGGCAGGAGGCTCCCGAAGGCGGCGGGGACGGACCGGTGACCCCGTCGCGCGACGGGGTGGCGGAGGACATCCGAACCTTCGACGGGGCCCTGGACCCCGCCCGCGCCCAGGGCCTGCTCGCCGCCCTGGAGCTGCTGCGGGCCGACGCGACGCGCGGCGCCTGCCTCGACTTCGAGTTGCTCCGGAGCTGGCAGCAACACGTCCTGGGCACACCGCAGCCGCCGCCGTTCCGCGATCTGCCGGCCTTCGCCAAGCAAGGCCGGGAACGCTACGGCATCGGCCCGGACACCCGCGCCCGCCTCGACGCCTGCCTGGCGGAGAGCGTGCAGGACGCCGAGCGGCCTCTCCCCCTCACCGCCCGGGCCGCACGTGCCTACCTCGACGTCTGCTTCTTCCATCCCTTCGACGACGGAAACGCCCGATCCGCCCTCCTCGCCCTCGTCTTCGTCCTCGCCCGCGAAGGTGTCGCACTCGACGGGGTCAGCCTGCTGCGCCGCGTCGCCTTCCAGGCCGACGAGCCCCAGGACGCGCTGGCCCTCACCCGGTACATCGACGTTCACCTCGCGCAGACCCGACGCAACGCCGTCGCCCCCGGCTGCTAGCGGGTGGTCGGCCCCATGCAGCGGGCGAGGAGACACACCCTCCGCTCGCCGACCCGCGATGCGATCGACCGGGCCGGCGATGGCCGAGGGACGCGGAACTCATGGGGACCCACGCGGTGGAGAGGAACGGTACTCCGCTGATACCGGAGGCGGTGTGGCCGGAGGAAACCCTACGCATCGGGCAGTGGCTGCACGGTCAGCTGGTAGTCCTGCACGATCCGGCCGTCGTCGTCCAGCACGAGGAAGACCCGGGCCGCCCAGGCCACTTCGCCCAGGTGTGGGCCCGTGGCGTACGTCAACTGGATGGTGAACATGACGACGTCGTCGTGCACGGTGACGTGGTCGTCGTGCGTGACGTGGTACTCCCCGGAGGCAACGAAGAGCCCGTACGCCTCCGTCAACCGTTCCAACATCCCCTGATGTCCGCGGAATTGGGTGCCTTCGACGAACTCGACGCCGTCCGGGGTCCACAGCTCGGCGACGGCGCGCTTGCGTGCGGCGACGTCCGGCTCGCTCCAGACGGCCACATATCGCTGCACGATCTGGTCGACGTCCGTGACGGTGGTCTGCGGCATGATCGGTCAACTCCCTCACTCGGCGCGTGCACGGCCGGGATCCGGCCGTGGGCACCACGCTGCGGGCTACCGTCGCGGGAGGGTCAAGGACAACTGCTCGGCCGAACCCTCCCCCTGGGGGAGGCCGCACAATCGAGGAGTGACGAGCTACCTGTCGATCGGCGACTTCTCGCGCGCCACCCACATGACCGTCAAGACCCTGCGCCACTACCACGAGATCCGCCTGCTGGAACCGGCCGACGTGGATCCGCACACCGGGTACCGGCGCTACTCGGCCGAGCAGATCCCCACGGCCCAGGTGGTGCGCCGCTTCCGGGACCTCGGCATGCCCTTGGAGGAGATCAGGACCATCCTGGCAGCCTCGGACGTGGCAACCCGCAACCGGCACATCAGCGCGCACCTGCGCCGGTTGGAGCAACGGCTCGACCGCACCCGGCGCGCGGTCGCCGCGCTGCACGACCTGCTGGCCCCACCCGTGGCGGGGGACGCACCCCGGATCGAACTGCGCAGCGTCGACGCCGTACCTGCCGCGGCCGTCACCGCCACGGTCGAGGCCCAGGACGTGGGGACCTGGTTCCAAGGCGCCCTCGGCGAACTGTTCGCGACCCTGGCCGGCCAGGGGCTGAGCGAGACCGGTCCTGCCGGCGGCATGTACGCCGACGAGTTGTTCACCCTGCACCGGGGGCAGGCCACCGTGTTCGTGCCCTGCAACGGCCCCCTCCGACCGCTCGGCCGGGTCGAGCCGCTCCACGTGCCATCGGCGGAACTCGCCGTGATCGAGCACTGCGGCCCGCCCTCGGAGGTCGACCGCGCTTACGGCGCGCTGGCCACCTACGTCTCACGGCACGCCCTCGCCATCGACGGCCCCATCCGCGAGTACTACCTGGTCGGCCAGCGCCAGACCCGTGACAGCACACTCTGGCGGACCGAAGTCTGCTGGCCGGTCTTCCGCACCGGAGGGCCCGACCGGACGCCGCCGTCCGGCAGCGCCACGGCAAGCACAACGACGGAAGGCTGAGAGCGTGCCGCCGTGCGCGCTCGCCGTGGCGGCGGTCACGCGCTCCCCCGGGTCCGGTCATCCGGCCCTTCTTTCGGCGGCGTCTACCTGCCACTTGCGTCCCATCGCCCGGAAAAGGGCCGGATACACCCCCAGGTACCGGAACGGCTTGATGGCAGCCATATAGAGGACGCCGAACAGCCCGTTGGGCTTCACCAGGACGGCCATCTGTCCGCGGTGGCCGCCGGCCGCGTCCGGGACCCAGCCGATGTGCATCACCGCGTGCACGGTGCGGTTGGCTACCTCGGCCGCCCACTCGTCGTGCAGTTGGTACACGGAGGTGAACGGAAGCGAGCGGGAGTCCGGCCCCTGGGGACCCTCACGGAGGTCCGCCGGCAACCGGTCACGCAGACTCGGCACCCGGGCACCGATGCCGCTGGCGGACTCGTCCCAGCCGAGCAGCCTCCCGAGCTTCCGGCGGATCGCGAACAGCCCGCGGTACCCGGGGGAGGAGATCGTTGTCTCGTCACCTCCCTCGTGCGCGATCTGGCGCACGAGGTGCGCGAGATCGTCGGGACCGCCTGGTGTCGGAAGTGCCCACACGTCCTCGAGGTGGAAGTCGCCGGTGATCTCGTGGATCCGCCAGGGGCGGGACGTGTGTGCGGTACTGGGGAGTCTCATGAGCCGGCTCCTGTCTATACGATGCCGTATAGACAAGACTAGACCCTCCTATACGGCACCGTATAGATAGGGGGAGACGTGAGGGGAGCCACACCATGGCCAAGGCCCGTACGCCCCGCGGCAGATGGATCGAGGAGGGCTTGCGCGAACTCGCCGTCGGTGGCCCGGAGGCCGTACGGATCGAGTCGCTGGCGCAGTCGCTCGGGGTCAGCAAGGGCGGCTTCTACGGCTACTTCCGTAACCGGGACGCCTTGCTCGGCGAGATGCTCGACACATGGGAGCGTGAGGTCACCGAAGCGGTGATCGAGGAGGTCGAGAGCGGCGGAGGAGACGCGCGCGCCAAGCTGGACCGGCTGTTCACGCTCGTCGCCTCATTCGCCGACGGACCGGTGACCGGCACCGCGATCGACCTCGCGATCCGCGACTGGGCCCGCCGCGACGAGGCCGTGGCGGACCGACTCCGACGCGTCGACAACCGGCGCATGGACTATCTGCGCTCGCTGTTCGGCTCCTTCTGCGACGACGAGGACGACGTCGAAGTCCGCTCCCTGATCACCTACTCGGTGCGGATCGCCAGCCACTTCATCGCCGCCGACCACGGCGGTCGCAGCCGCGCGGAAGTGATGGAGCTGACCCGGAGGTGGCTCCTGAGGTAGCACCTGATGCCGACCTGAAGAGAGCGCCGAGGTCGTCGTGCGCATGGCGACCATCGGCGAGGACGGCCCCACCGGCACCTTCCACGAGGACGACCACGAACTCCCCTGGTAAGGCCGCCTCGTCGAGCACTGCCGCCCGACGCCGGGGCAGCTGCCCCGCCCCGGGGCAGCCGGTTCATGAGGCCGACTGCCACACACCACGGCATCGGCGTGACCGGCGTACCAGTACAGCGGTGCGACCGGACCGCCGCGCAGTCGCGCTCGGCCGGCATTCACTCCGGCGGCAGCGTGTCCGGCAGGTCCAGTGCGGCGGACACCTGGCGCCAGATGGCGGTGAGGGCCGTGTCCAGGGTGACCGTCGGGTCGCGGAGCATCAGCCGGATGCCGTAGCCGTCGCTCAGCGACAGGACCAGCGTGCTCAGTTCGTCCACGTCGGTCGGCGTGAACTCGCCGGACGCGACGCCACGCCGTACCGCTCCGGACACCCAGGCGTGCAGCTGCGCGTACAGGTCCACGGCGAAGGCCCGGGTGGTCTCGTCGCGCAGGGCCCGGGCCCACAGTTCCTGCCACAGCCGCCAGTCCTGGCGCAGTTCGGGATCACTGGGCAGCAGGCTGCGCAGGATCCGGGCCAGGACGACCGCGGCCGGCGCAGTCTCCGCGTCGCGTTCGACGTCGACGGCGGTGTGGGCGAAGGAGTGCGTCATCGCCTCGGTGAACAGCTTCTCCCGCGTGTCGAAGTGGTAGTGCAGCAGCGCGGTCGACACGCCGGCGCGCTCGGCGACCATGCGCATGCGGATCTTCTCGAAGCCGATCTCGGCGATGACCTCGCACGCCGCGGTCAGGATGCGCTCGCGCGTGTCTGCCGTGCGCACCTTGGTGGACACCCTGCCGCTCCCCTCGTCCGGTGGTCGTACGCCGTGGCCATTCTCCCTCACCGCGTCGTCCCCGGTGCCGCCGCCGCACGCTGCGGCTCCGCGTCGTACGCGTGGAAGCCGCGCCCGGACTTGCGGCCCAGCAGTCCGGCCTCCACCATCCGGGACAGCAGCGGGGGCGGTGAGAACTGCGGCTCGCGGAACTCGGCGTACAGCGACTCGGCGATGGCCCGGGTGGTGTCCAGGCCGATGAGGTCCGTCAGGGCCAGCGGGCCGAGCGGGTGCGCGCAGCCGAGGACCATGCCGCGGTCGATGTCCTCGACGCTCGCGCCGCCCGACTCCACCATGCGGATGGCGGCCAGCAGGTAAGGGACGAGCAGCGCGTTGACGACGAATCCGGCTCGGTCCCGGGTGCGCACGACCTCCTTGCCGAGCCTGTGCGTCACGAAGGTCTCGGCCCGGGTCACGGTGGTGTCCGAGGTGAGCAGGGACGGTATGAGTTCGACCAGCCGCAGTACCGGTACGGGGTTGAAGAAGTGCACCCCCACGACGTGTCCGGGACGTCCGGTCGCGGCGGCGAGCCGGATGACCGGGATGGAGGAGGTGTTCGTCGCGAGGATGGCGTCGTCACCGGTGACCACGGCGTCGAGGCGGGTGAGGACGTCGGTCTTGAGGCGCTCGTCCTCCGCCACGGCCTCGATCACCAGGTCGCGGTCGTGCACGGCCTCGATCTCGTCGGCGACGGTGATCAGGGCGGCGGCGGTCTCGCGCCGTTCGGCGGTGAGTCTGCCGTGCGCGGTGGCCCGGTCGAGTGAGCGGGCGATGCGCAGGCGGCCCGAGCGGGCCGCCTGCGCGTCGCGTTCCACCACGGTCACCGGCAGGCCGGCCCGCGCACAGACCTCGGCGATGCCCGCACCCATCAGGCCGCAGCCGACCACTCCGACGCGTTCGATGGCGGTCATGCAAGGTTCCCTTCGGTCCGTGTCGGCCGGTGTCGTCAGGCGGTGGGCAGGTCCAGGACGCCCGAGCCGCGCTTGATCAGCTCGCCCGCGATGATCAGTCGCTGGATCTCGGAGGTGCCCTCCCAGATCCGGTCGACCCGCAGTTCCCGGTAGAGCCGCTCGACGGCGTACGTGCGGTCGTATCCCCGGCCGCCGTGGATCTGCAGGCACCGGTCGATCACCCGGCCGGCGGCCTCGCTCGCCGCGAGCTTGGCGATGGCCGCCTTGGCGTGCAGCGTCTTGCGGTCGCCGGCCGTGGCCCGGTCGACCTCCCAGGCGACCTGATGGGTGTAGGCGCGGTTGACCGCGATGTCCACCGCGCAGTCCGCGAGCATGCCCTGGATCAGCTGGTACGAGGCGATCGGCGCCCCGAACTGCTCCCGCTCCACCGCCCAGTCACGGGCCAGTTCCAGGGCGCGTTCGGCGGCGCCGGTGGTGCGCGCGGCGATCATCAGGCGCTCCTCGGTGAACCACGAGCGCGTGATGTCGTACCCCTCGCCGATGCCGCCGAGCACGGCGTCCTCGCCGACCTGGACGTCGCTGAAGGTGAACTCGGGGTGCTCGTAGACGAAGGTGTGCATGAAGCGCGGGACGCGCGTCATCTCGATGCCGGGGGTGTCCTTGTCGACGAGGAACAGCGTCGGCGCGCGCTCGGGTCCCGCGGCGGCGAGCACGATCATGAAGTCGGCGTGGTCGCCGACGGTCACGAACCACTTCTCGCCGTTGATCACCCAGCCGTGGTCGGTCTTCGTCGCCGTGGTGGCCAGGTTCTGCGGGTCCGAGCCGGCGCCGGGCTCGGTGACGGCGTAGCAGTCGCGCCGCTCGCCCCTGATCACCGGGACGAGGAAGCGCTCGCGCTGCTCCGGAGTGCAGAAGCGCAGGGCGTTGGCCGGACGCCACACCGTGTCCCACAGGGCGCCGGTGAGCCGTCCCAGCTCCTCCTGCACGGTGGCCTGCTCGGCGATGGTGAGTCCGGCGCCGCCCCACTCGGCCGGCATGTTGACGGCCTGGAGCCCCGCGTCGAGGACCGCGTCGCGGATCTTGGCGTGCGCGTCGGCGGGCAGGCCGTTGTTCTCCTCGCACGGGAGCTCGTAGGCGGCGATGAAGTCGGTGAGGGCGCGCGCGTCGGCCTTGAGCTGTGCCTGGCGCGGGGTGAGACGGAAGTCCATGGATGTCCTCGCTGTGCGGTGATGAAGGGGCGGGTTCAGTGCGTGGGCAGGGCCAGGGCGCGGGTGCCGCGCTTGATCAGCTCGTTGGCGATGATCAGCCGCTGGATCTCGGAGGTGCCCTCCCAGATCCGGTCGACCCGCAGCTCGCGGTACATGCGCTCGACGGGGTGGCTCCGGTCGTAGCCGCGGCCGCCGAAGATCTGCAGACAGCGGTCGGCGACCCGGCCGGCGGCCTCGCTGGCGGCGAGCTTGGCGGTGGAGGCCTTGGCGTGCAGCGTCTTGCGGTCGGTGTCCGGCTGGTCGGCCTCCCAGGCGACCTGGTGGGTGTAGGCGCGGTTGACGGCGACGTCGACGGCGCAGTCGGCGAGCATGCCCTGGATCAGCTGGTAGGAGGCGATCGGCGCCCCGAACTGCTCCCGCTCCACCGCCCAGTCACGGGCGAGCTGCAGGGCGCGCTCGGCGGCTCCGACGGTGCGTGCCGCGATCATCAGGCGTTCGTCGGTGAACCATTCCTTGGTCAGCTCGTAGCCGTTGCCGACGCCGCCGAGCACGTCCTCGTCGGCCACGAGGACGTCGCTGAAGGTGAACTCGGGGTGCCCGTTGACCGCGGAGTGCATGAAGCGCGGGACGCGTGTCATCTCGACGCCCGGCGCGGCCTTGTCGACGAAGAAGAGGGTGGGCAGCCGCTCGGGCCCGGCGTCCGCCTGCACCAGCAGGAAGTCGGCGATGTCGCCGCAGGTGACGAACCACTTCTCGCCGTTGAGAAGCCAGCCGCCGTCGGTGCGGGTGGCGGTGGCGGTGCCGGAGGACGGGTCCGAACCGGCGCCCGGCTCGGTGACGGCGAACGCGTCGAACTTCTCGCCCCGGATCACGGGCAGCAGGTACGTCTCGCGCTGCCGCTCGTCGCCGTACGCCAGCACGTTGGCGGGCCGCCAGGGGATGTCCCACAGGCAGTTGGTCACCTTGCCGAACTCCTCCTCCACGATGACCTGGTCGAGGAGGCCGAGGCCGGCTCCGCCCCATTCGGCGGGCATGTTGATGGCGTAGACGCCGGCGTCCATGGCGGCCCGGGTCAGTTCGCTGACGAGTTGCTGCGGCAGTGGGCCGCCGGCCTGCTCGGACTGGTCTTCGTACCGCATCAGCAGGCGTGCGTAGTCGGCGGCGCGGCGCTTGAGGTCGGCCTGCTCAGGGGTGTAGCGCATGTCCATGGGGCCTCTTCGGTGGTGTCGCAAAGGGGTGGGTCAGGCGAGTACGGCGCGGGAGTCGAGGGCGAGGACTCCGTGAAGGCTCACGAGCAAGGGGTTGACCTCGATCTCGGCGATCTCCGGGTGGGCGGCGGCGAACGCCGTGATCGTCTCCACGGCCGCCGCGGCCGCGGTGATGTCCACGGCGGGCCTTCCGCGCACCCCGTCGAGCAGGGCGGCGGTGCGCAGGCCGCGCAGCAGCCGCAGGGCACGGTCGGCGCGTACCGGGGCGAGGGCGAAGACGGTGTCGCGCAGGGCCTCGGCCAGCACTCCACCCAGCCCCACCATGGCGACGGGGCCGAATCGGGGGTCGCGATTGACGCCGACGATCAGCTCGACGCCGTCGGTCAGGTCCGCCATGGCCTCGACGGAGTAGGAGGGGGCGCCGAGCCGGGCGTGCATCTCGCGGAAGGCGGCAAGGAGTTCACCGGGCCCGGCCAGGCCCAGTGCCACCCCGCCCGCGTCGGACTTGTGCAGCAGGTGGAGGGCTTTGAGGACGTATTGTCCGTCGAACTCCCCGGCGGCGGCGAGCAGTTCGGTCTCGTCGTGGACCTCCCGGGCGGCCGGGAACGGGAGACCTGCGGCTTCGAGGGCGCTGCGGGTCTGCAGGTAGCCGCTTTCGTGCAGGGGAGCCGCGGGCGAGGGAAGGGGTGCGACGCCGGTGCGCGGTGCGTCGGGTGCCGTGGCGGCGAGGGCGCGAGCGGCGTCCTCGGTGGCGGCGAAGACCGGGATGCCGGCTGCGGCGAGGGTGCGGCAGCTGGGCGACTCGGGATACATCGACTGCACCACGAGGGGCTTCGCGGTGGCGCGGTGCCGGGTCGCGATCAGGCGCGCTGCTTCCTGTTCCCCGTGCGCGAGCGCCGTACCTCCTCCCCCGAGCCCGCCGCCTGCGGCCGCGTAGCCGCCGAAGTAGCCGGTCATCAGGACGGAGTCGACCTCCTCGGCCGCCAGCAGAGCGGCGACGGTCTGTGCGTACGAGCCGGGGTTCTGCTCCCCCATTCCGGCGAGGTCGACCGGGTTGGCGACGGCCGACTGTTCCCACAGACCCGCGCGAAGGCGTGCGCGGGTCGACGTGTGGAGTTCGGGCACGGTCAGCCCGGCGGCCTCGACGGCGTCGGCGGCGATGACGCCGTGGCCGCCGCCGTCCGTGAGCACGGCGACCCGGCGGCCGGCCGCCCTGCGTCCGCTCGTCAACGCGGCCAGGGCGACGGTGAGTTCGCGTGGGGTGGCGACCAGTTCCACGCCAGCGTCCCGGCATGCCGCGGACACCACGTCGGCCGAGGTGGTCAGTGCCCCGGTGTGCGACTGGGCGCTGCGCGCGGAGGCGTCGCCGCGTCCGCCGGTGAGGAGCACCACGGGTTTCCCGGCCCCTGCGGCGGCCTCGGCGAAGGCGCGTCCGTCGGTGAAGTCCTCCGCGTAGACGGCGATGGCCTGGGTGCCGTCGTGCCGGGCGCAGTCGGTGAGCAGGTCGACGAGGGTCACGTCGGCCTGGTTCCCCAGGGAGACGAAGCGGGAGAAGCCGAGGCCGTGCGGCCGGAAGCGGAGCTGGAGTTCCAGGGCCAGGTTGCCGCTCTGGCTGAGGAGGGCCACACCGCCCGGGGTGAAGGTGTCGGAGGCCAGGAAGAGATCCGTGGTGTTGTCGGCCAACCCGAGGCAGTTGGGCCCGACCATCACAGCGCCCGCGGCGCGTACGCGTTCGGCGACGGCGTGCTGGCGGGTGCGTCCCGCGTCCCCGGTCTCCGCGAACCCCGCGGTGATCGCGACGATCGCCCGGGCCCCGCAGCGCAGGGCCTCCTCCACGGCGTCCTCGAAGCCGCCGGCGGGCACGGAGACCACCGCCAGGTCCACGGGTTCGCCGATGGCGACCAGGCTGGTGGCCGCGGTCCGGCCGAGCACCGTGCCACCGCGGCGGTTGACCAGGTGGACGGGGCGGCGGCCGTTCGCCCGCAGGGCCTGGGCGGCGATGGCGTGGCCGTACTTGGCCGGGTCGTCGCTGGCTCCCACGACGGCGACGGAGACGGGGTCGAAGAGTGCGGAGAGGTCGCGTCCCATCTCATTTCACCAGCCGAAGAGCCGAGTTGGGGCAGGCGGCGACGGCGGCCTCGGCGACGTCCTCGGTGCCCGGCGGCACGTCGTGCTCCCGCACCTGCGCATAGCCCCACTCGTCGACGTCGATCAGTTCCGGGGCGGGTTCCTGGCAGAGGCCGTAGCCCTGGCAGCGGGTGGAGTCCAGCAGCAGTTTCATGGTGCGGTCCTTTCGGTGCGCCGGGTTCGGGCGGCTCGACGGAGGTGGGGGGCGACGGAGGTGAGGGGCGACGGGGGCGAGGGGAAACGGGGCAAGGGGGGCAAAGGAGGGCAAGGGGGGCAGGGATTACGGGTCAGGGCACCGGCACCGTGAACCGGCGGCCGTCCTCGGGCCGCTCGCCGTGGCACGCGGGGCAGCCGGCGCCGCGGTGGGCATCGATCCGGTCGGGGAAGTGGGCGAGCAGGGTGGCGACGATGCGGGCGGCGGCATCGAGCAGCCCGCAGGCCCCGCGGCCGGGCAGTTGCACCGACCAGCGGCGCAGCTTGTCGGTGGTGTCGTGGGCCGCCCCGCCGTGTGCGGCGGCGGTGAGGGTCCGGGCCAGCGCGCCGGTGCCGGAGACGCACACCCCGCACTGCCGGGCACTTTGTGCCGCGAGGTAGGCGGTGGCCTCGGCGGCCACGGCGACCGGGCACTCCTCGGGGTGCAGGAAGTGCAGCGCTCCGCAGCCGAGCGCACCGCCGGCTGCCGTCAGACGGTCGTGGTCGAGCCGGAGGTCCGTCCACCCGGCGCCGTACAGCCCGCCGAACAGGCCGCCCAGCAGGACCGCCGCGGCCCTGCCGAGTCCGACCAGGTCGGCGAGGATCTTCAGGTGCGTGCCGGCGGGCACCTCGACCAGCGCGGCCGCAGCAGCGGCCGGCCCCGAGAGAGTCACCAGATGAGCACCGGCGACGGCGGCCGCCGCGTCGGGGCACGCGTGGATCACCGCGATCCGCGCCAGCGTCTCCACGTTGCTGACGAGCGTGGGCGCGCCGCCGACTCCCGCCTCGAAGGCGCGCGGGGGTTTGGCCGTGGGCAGGGCCGGACCGCCGTCGATGCGCCGTACGACGGCGGTCTCCTCCCCCGCCACGTACGTGTGCTCGGTGCGTACGACGTCGACGGGCAGGCCGACGGGACGCTCGGCGAGGGCCCAACGGACGGCCTGCTCGGCGAGGGCGTCCGAGAGGTAGACGACACCGCGTAGCGCGCCGGTCATGGCCGCGGTCAGGCGCAGGCCGTCCAGGATCAGGTGCGGTCGGTGGCGCAGCAGCCAGCGGTCCTTGACGGAGCCGGGCTCGCCCTCCTCGCCGTTGGCGACGACGACGGGACGGCCGGGGGCGTCGCGGACGGCATGCAGCTTCACGGCCGTGGGGAATCCGGCACCGCCGCGGCCGCGCAGCCCGACGGCGGCGATCCGGTCGGGCAGCCGGTCGCGCGGGCTCAGCGGCGCGTACCCGCCTGCGGCGAGGTATCGGGCGAGGTCCTCGGCCCCGTGGCACGGCTCGGCACCGAACACCGGCGATACGAGGAGGCCGGGCTGTCCGCCGGGGAGGAGGGAGTAGACGCCGGTCATGCGGTGCTCCTGGGCTCGGAGTGGCCGGAGTGGCCAGAGTGGCCGGAGAGGGCGGAGAGGGCGGGGTGGCGACGGTCCCGCAGGCGGGCCAGCGCCCGTTCGAGGTCGCGGCGTTGTGTGGCGGTGCGCGTGTAGGCGGCGCCGGGCAGGCCGATCAGCATGCGGTGGTGGTCGAGGACGACCTCGCCGGCCACCAGCGCCGGACCGGGGTCGGAGGCCGGCGATCGCGCCGCGGCCTCGACCACCAGGTCGGTGACCTCGCTCAGGTAGCGCAGCCAGCCGCGCTGGGTGCCGCGCAGGACCAGCCGCTGGACACGGCGTCGCTCGGCGGTGACCAGGGCCGCCGGTGGCCGGCCGGCCGCAGGGGACCGCAGGGCGGCCACCGCGGCGGGCAGTTCCTGTTCGGGCTCCGGCGTGAGGCCGAGCCATACCAGACTTCGGCGAGCGCTCATGCGTGCCTCCGGGGTCGCGCCGTTCCCGGACGGCCCGGGAACGGGGTGGCGCGGCGATGGCGTGGACGGGAGGTGCTCCGGCGCCGGACGAGACGGGGGCGGGGAGCGTGTGGGGGGGCAGGTCCTCGGGGCCGTGCGCAGGGGGACCAGCGGTGTCCGTATCGGTGCGAGGCGTGCGGCCGGGCCGTATGCCCTGGCTGTCCGCCTGTCACGACACTAACTAACTAATTAGTCAGCTCACAAGTCTTGACTTGCCGGACGACCGGTCGCACTCTGACTAACCAATTAGTCAGCCGAAGCGGCTGGTCCGGCGCGACAGTGCGCTGCCCGGCCCGCCACCCTTTCCCGGCACAGCCTCACCGCCCATCGCCGCCGCCGCGGCGCGGAGGAGGACCCGATGAACCCCTCGACCACGCGGGAAGCCGCTCTCCCTGCTGCCCCACCGGGGCCGCCGGCCGAGCGCCCCGGGGACGCACTGCCCGCCCGCTACTACACGGATCCGGCCGTCGCCGACGCCGAGACCGAACGCATCTTCGCCAAGTCCTGGCAGCTCGTCTGCCACGAATCCGACCTCCCCGGCCCCGGCGCACGTCTCACCGCGACCGCGGCCGGCCGGGAGGTGCTGGTCGTCCGGACCGAGGACGGCAGCCTCGCCGCCCACCTCAACGTCTGCCGGCACCGCGGTACCCGCCTGGTCACCGGACCCGAACCCGCGCAGAAGGCGATCCGCTGCCCGTACCACGGCTGGACCTACAAGCTGGACGGACGCCTCGTCGGTGCCCCCGAGGCGCGCCGGATCCCCTGCCTGGACAAGCCGCGTCTCGGCCTGCACCCGGTCAATGTGGAGTCCTTCCTCGGATTCGTCTTCGTCAACCTCGACATGGAGGCCACCCCGCTCGCCGAGACCTGTGCCGGGCTCGCCGAGGCCGTCGGCCGCTACGCCGGGCCCGGCCTCGTACCCGTCGGCAGGCACCGCATCCACGATCCGGCGGGCGGCGAGGAGCAGAACGCCAACTGGAAGGTGATCGTCGACAACTATCTGGAGGGCTACCACGTCCCGGTCGCGCACCCCGCGCTCATGCGACTGCTGGACTACCAGGCGTACACGGTGGACGTTCAGGAGAACTACGTCCTGTTCGAGTCACCGCTGCGCGACAAGCCGTCCTCGAACTGGACCGAGCGGCTCTACCAGCGGCTGGCCACCCCCATGCCGGGGCTCACCGAGGCCGACCGGCGGGTGTGGCGGTACGCCGTGATCTACCCGAACACCCTCATCGACTTCTACCCTGACCACGTGCTGGCCTGGACCGCCCTGCCCACCGCCCAGGACCGGGCGGCGATCCCCGGCGCCTTCTACACGAAGCACGGGGAGAGTGTCCGCACCCGGCTGGCCCGCCGGCTGAACATTCACATCGGCTGGGTCACCAACGACGAGGACGCCGAGCTGGTGGAGCGCGTACAGGCCGGCCTGAGCACGCCCGGTTTCGAGCCGGGACCGCTTTCACAACGCGAGGCGGCCGTCGGCTGGTTCGCCCGCCGGATCCGGGACGACCTGGAGGGGGACCCGCAGTGACGTCCTCCCGCGCACCCCGCACCGTACGCCTCCGCACGGGCTTACCCCTCCCCCGCTGACGCACGCTCGCACCCTCCCCAGACCGGTCTTTCCTACGGAGTCAGGGCCTCCGTGAGCCGACCAGCCGGTCCAGCCCTGGAGTTGTGCCGTTCCTCGACGAAAGAGGACGTCCCGTGTCCCCCGAGGTACTTCCACCGACCCGGCGCGCCGTGTTGCGGGCAGGCGCCTGCGGCCTGCTCGGTGCCGCGGCCGGCGGCTGCGGTTTCATGCCCGCCAAAACGCCCAGCGCCCAGCAGCTCGCCCCCGTCAAGGCGCGCGTCGACGGCGATCTCGTCTACTTCAACTGGGCCGACTACGTAGACCCGTCCGTGTTCAAGGGCTTCGAGAAGGAGTACGGCGTCAAGGTCGTCCAGTCGAACTTCGACTCGATGGAAGGCATGGTCGCCAAGCTCAACGCGGGCAACCGCTACGACATCATTTTCCCGAGCGCCAAATGGGCCCAGCGCCTGGTGCGCGGAGGCCGGCTGCGCCGCGTCGACCACTCCCAACTCCCCAACGCCCATGCGATCTTCGGCACGTACACCTACTTCTCCGACCCCTGGTACGACCCCGGCTCCGCGCACACCGTGCCGTTCACCGCGTACAAGACGGGCATCGGCTGGCGCCGCGACAGGATCGGCGAACTGACCGGTTCCTGGCGGGACCTGTGGAGCGACAAGGTCAGGGGCAGGGTCTTCCTGCTGGACGACCGCGACGAGGTCCTCGGCATGGGCGCCCTCGCACTGGGTCTGGGCGTGAGCACCGGCGACCGCCACGACCTCGACCGCATCACCTCCCTGCTGAGCAGCCTGCGCCCCCGGCTGCGCGGCTTCTCCAGCGACAGCTACAACAACCTCCTCAACGGCAACGCCGTCATGACCCAGGCCTGGAGCGGTGACATGGCCGCCATGCTCAACCAGGCCAAGGACCCCTCGGTGTTCGGCTTCGAGGCCCCGAAGGAGGGCACGCCGATCAACTCCGACTGCTACGCCATCCCCTGGAACGCCCCGCACCCCGGCACCGCGATGCTGTTCATCGACTACATGCTGCGGCCGGAGAACGTGAAGAAGAACATCGAGTACATCGGCTACCCGATGCCGGTGGCCGGCACCGAGAAGACGTACGCCGAGCTGGTCAGGCCCTTCCCCGAGTGCCTCGTCACCCAGGACGACCTGAAGGGGGGCCTGTTCTTCCGCAACGGCAGCCGCGCGGCGGAGGACGCCCGCGACACCGCCTGGACCCATGTGAAGGCGGGCTGACATGGCACTGCTCCGCTCCTCCTCCCGCACCCGCCGGCGCGGGGCCGACGAGGGCCGCATCTGGACCTGGCTCATGCTGCCCGGCACCCTGTGGATGACCGGGTTCATGATCGCCTCGCTGGTCCTGGTCGCCGTCCTCGCCGTGGGCACCACCGACGACCTCGGCAACCCGCGCTTCGGCTTCGACCTGTCCGCCGTGCGCGCCCTCGCCGACCCCGCCTACACCGAGGTCCTCGCCCGCTCCCTCGGCTACGCCGTGCTGACCTGTCTGATCTGCCTGGTGATCGCCTACCCGGTGGCGTACACCATCGCCCTGCACGGCGGACGCTACAAGCACGCGCTGATCGCCGCGATCGTGGTGCCGTTCTTCGCCAACTACCTGGTCCGCATGTACGGCTGGTCGGTGGTGCTGTCGGACGACGGCCCCGTGCTGCGTGCCCTGCGCGCGGTGGGATTCGCCGACGGCAACACGAAGATCCTCAACACCGGTACCGGGGTGGTCGCGGGACTCGTCTACGGCTTCGTCGTCTTCATGATCATCCCGCTGTACGCAGCCCTGGAGCGGCTCGACGTCTCCCTCATCGAGGCCGGCCGCGACCTGTACGGCGGCCCGGTCCGCACCTTCTTCTTCGTCACCCTGCCCGCCACCCGGCAGGGCGCGGCGGCCGGGCTGGTCCTGGTCTTCCTGCCCGCCATGGGCGACTTCGTCAGCGCACAGCTCATGGGAGGACCGGACCAGATCATGATCGGCAACCTCATCCAGGACAAGTTCTTCCAGGGCCAGAACTGGCCGCTGGGCTCCGCGCTCACGATGCTGCTGATGCTGGTCCTGCTGATCGGGATGTTCGGCTATCTGCGCCGCACCCGCAAGGACGAGGCGGAGGCCCGCCGATGACCCTGCTGCGCATGCCCTCCGCCACCACACCCGCCCGCCCGGCCGCCCGGAGCCGCGCGCGACGCGGCCGCGCCGACCGCAAGCCCCGGTTCCTCATCGCCGTCACCGCGCTCTTCTTCGCGCTGCTCTACCTGCCCATCGCGGTCGTGGCCCTGTTCTCCTTCAACTCCAAGAAGTCCCTGACCGTCTTCGGCGGGTTCAGCCTGCGCTGGTACCGCGCCTTCGTCCACGACGACGTCCTGATCTCCTCCCTCGGCACCAGCCTGCGCATCTCCCTGGTGGCGATGGCCGGTTCGGTCGTGCTCGGCGTGGCGCTCGCGCTCGGCCTGGTCCGCTGCCGCACCCGGCTCGGCTCGCTGGCCGGCCTGATCATGCTGGTGCCGCTGATCACACCGGAGATCGTCACCGGCGTCGCCTCGATGCTGCTCTTCAAGGGACTGGGCGTGGCGCTGTCCACCGGCACGGTGATGCTCGCCGAGATCACCTTCTCCATCTCCTACGTCACCGTCATCCTCCGCTCCCGGGTCGCCGCGCTGAACCCTGAGGTGGAGGAGGCCGCCATGGACCTCGGCGCCAGCCGCTGGCAGGCGGTGCGCCTGGTCACCCTGCCCGCCCTGCTGCCCGCCGTGCTGGCCAGCGCGGTACTGATCTTCGCGCTCGTCTTCGACGACTTCGTCCTCGCCTACTTCACCACCGGCGTGGACCCCCAGCCGCTGTCGGTGCGGATCTACTCGGCGATCCGCTTCGGGGTGAAGCCCACCATCAACGCCGTCGGCACCCTGATGCTCGCCGGCTCCGTCGTCCTGATCGCCCTGGCCCTGTTCATCCCGCGCCTCTTCGGCCGCCGCGGCGGCCTCGACATCCTCTCCGGAGAGTGACCCATGGACGTGATCCCGGCCGTCCGGCTCGACGGCGTCTCCAAGCAGTTCGCGGACTCCTACGCCGTTCACCGTCTCGACCTCGACATCGAGGCCGGCCACTTCTTCTCGCTGCTGGGCCCCTCCGGCTGCGGCAAGACCACCACGCTGCGCATGATCGGCGGGTTCAGCGACCCGACCGAGGGTTCGGTGCTGCTCGCCGGAGAGGACGTGACCGCGCTGCCGCCGAACCGGCGCAACGTCAACACGGTCTTCCAGAGCTACGCGCTCTTCGACCATCTGAGCGTCGCCGACAACGTGGCCTTCGGCCTCAAGCGCAAGGGCGTCGGCAAGGCCGAGATGCGGCAGCGCGTCGGCGAGATGCTGGAGCTGGTCCAGCTCGCCGGCCTCGCCGACCGCAAGCCGCGCACCCTCTCGGGCGGCCAGCGCCAGCGCGTCGCCCTGGCCCGTGCGCTGGTCAACCGTCCGGCCGTGCTGCTCCTCGACGAGCCGCTGGCCGCCCTCGACCTGAAGCTGCGCCGGCAGATGCAGGTGGAGCTGAAGCAGATCCAGCGCGAGGTCGGCATCACCTTCGTGTTCGTCACCCACGACCAGGACGAGGCGCTGACCATGTCCGACCGGATCGCCGTGATGAGCGAGGGCCGCATCGAGCAGTGCGGCACGCCCGAGGACGTCTACGAGCACCCCGCCAGCCGCTTCGTGGCCTCCTTCATGGGCACGTCCAACCTGATGACCGGCACCTACCGGGGCGGTGAGGTCGCCCTGGACCAGGGCCCCGCCCTGGCGGTGGGCTCCCGCGGGGGCCTCGCGGACGGCACCGCCGTCAGCGTGTCCGTGCGCCCCGAGAAGATCTGGCTGTCCGACTTCGAACCGGGCATGTCGGTGCTCTCCGGGGTGATCCGCGAGACGGTCTACAGCGGCCCGACGACCACCTACCTGATCGAACTCGCCCCGGGTGTCACGCTGTCCGTGCTGGAGCAGAACACGGCCCGCGCCCGCATGGAGGACCGCTGGAGCGGCGGCGAGACGGTGGAGTTCGGCTGGCGGCCCGAACACTGCCTGGTCCTGGCCTGACCCCGCCCCATGACGAAAGCGACTGCGATGCATCACGACGTGATCGTGCTCGGCGCGGGTCTTGCCGGACTCTCCGCCGCCCGGGACCTGGCCACCGCCGGCACCGACGTGCTCGTCCTGGAGGCCCGGGACCGCGTCGGCGGCAGGGTCGAACAGACCCGCACGCCCGACGGCCGCACGGTCCAGCTGGGCGGCGAGGTGGTCGGCCATGCCCACACCGCCTACCTGCAACTCGCCAAGGAACTGGGCCTGGAACTGGTTCCCAGCTACGTGGCCGAACCCGGCCGCATCACCCGTTCCACACCCGAGGGCCTCTCGGCCGGCGATCCACCGCACTGGTTCGGCCCCGGCGACATGGCCCAACACGAGCAACTCGGCGGGGATTTCGGCGAGCTCGCCGCCACGCTCGATCCCGAAGACCCCTGGTCGCACCCGGAGGCGGCCGCCCTGGACCGGCTGTCCGTGGCCGACTGGCTGCGCTCCCGCCACGCCACGCCCGCGGTGGTACGGCTGTGGGACATCGGCCAACTGGCCCTGGCGGGCGGGTCGTACGAGCGGATCTCCCTGCTCGCCGCGTTGCGCAAGAGCGCGGCGGTGCCCGGTGGCGGCGACTACGACTACGACAACTGGGAGGGGCTGCGGCCGGCGGAGGGCTCGGCGACCCTCGCCGAGGTCATGGGCCGCGAGCTGGGCCCGCGCATCCGCCTCGGCGCGCCCGTTGCCGCGCTGGACGTGCGCCCCGGCCGCTGCACCGTGCGCCTGGTCACCGGCGAGGTCCTCACCGCGGCGACCGTGGTGAGCGCTCTGCCGGTGGGACCGCTGCGGTCGGTCCACGTCACCGGGGTGAGCGACGCCCGCCTGGCCTCGCTGCACCGGCAACGCCAGGCGACGGCCGCGAAGTTCGCTGCCGTCTACGACCGTCCCTTCTGGCGCGCCGACGGCCTCAGCGGCCTGTCCGAGGCGGAGGGGGTCCTGGGCAGCACCTGGCCGCAGAACGAGGGCGTGCTGTCGGCGCTCGTTCCCCCCGAGCGCTACGGCGTCCTGCTGGGCACCCCGCCGCACCTGCGCATACCGGAGCTGCTCGCCGAGACGGCCGCCATGTTCGGCGACGAGGCACTGCGGCCCACCGCCTGTCACCTGCGGCTGTGGGGCACCGACCCGTGGACGCAGGGTTACGTCACCCAGTGGCCGCCGGGTGAGGTGATGGCGGTCGGTCCGCTGCACGGCACCCACGAACCGCCGTTCTACGTCTGCGGCTCGGACCAGTGGGTCGCCGGATACATGGAGGGCGCCGTCCGCACCGGCCGTGCCGCCGCCGAGGAGGCACTGCGCCGTGGCTGACACCGCTCCCTCGACGGCGGTTCCGAACCACGTGGGCGGCAAGGACGTACCGGCCGTCTCCGGAGCCACGCTGCGACTGGTCGACCCCGCGACCGCACTCCCCCACGCACTGGCCCCCCTCTCCGGCCCCGAGGACGTGGACCGGGCCTGCCGGGCGGCGCAGGACGCCTTCGAAGGCTGGTCGGCCACGACCCCGGCGCACCGGCAGACCGCGCTGCTGCGCATCGCCGACACCCTGGAACGGGAGGCGGACGCCCTGGCGAGCGCCGAGGTGACCGACACGGGCAAGCCGCGTGCCCTGTTCCTGGCGGACGAGCTGCCCGCGATCGTGGATGTGCTGCGGTACTTCGCCGGGGCCGCCCGGAACCTGCCGGGCGCCGCGGCCGCGGAGTACTCACCGGGGCGCACCTCCCTCCTGCGCCGCGAGCCGGTGGGCGTCTGCGCCCAGATCACGCCGTGGAACTACCCGCTGATGATGGCCGTGTGGAAGGTTGCTCCGGCGCTGGCCGCCGGCAACACCGTCGTCCTGAAACCGTCCGACTCCACGCCCTCCACGGCCACGCTCCTCGCCCGGCTGGCCGCCGAGCACCTGCCGCCCGGCGTGCTGAACGTCGTGTGCGGCGACCGGGACACCGGGCGCCTGCTCGTCGCCCATCCCCACGTCCGGCTGGTCGCCGTCACCGGCAGCGTCCGCGCCGGACAGGAGATCGCCGCCGCCGCGGCGGCCGACCTGAAGCGGCTTCACCTCGAACTCGGCGGAAACGCACCGGTGTTGATCCACGAGGACGCCGATCTCGACGAGGCTGCCGAGCAGTTGTCGTACCTGTCCTTCTACAACGCGGGGCAGGACTGTACGGCCGCCGGGCGGATCCTGGTCCACCGGCGCGTCCACGACACCTTCCTGGACGCCTTCGCCGAGCGGGCCGCGCAGCGCGTGCCCGGCACGTCCGCCGACGCCCGCGCCGACTTCGGCCCACTGGCCAACGCCGCCCAGCTCGCGTCCGTGCGCGGTCTGCTGGAGCGCCTGCCGGCGCATGCCGAGGTCGTCGCCGGGGGCTCGCGTGTCCCGCGCCCCGGATACTTCCACGAGGCCACAGTGGTGGCCGGGGCCCGGCAGGAGGACGAGATCGTACGCAGCGAGGTGTTCGGGCCGGTCGTCACCGTCCAGTCCTTCACCGACGAGGCGGAGGCTCTGCGCATGGCGAACGCCGTGCCCCAGGGGCTGGCCGCGAGTGTGTGGACCCGCGACCACGACCGCGCGATGCGCGCGAGCCGGGCCCTGGACACCGGCATCGTCTGGGTCAACACCCATGGCACGACCGTGTCGGAGATGCCGCACGGCGGCGTGCGGCACTCCGGTTACGGAAGCGACCTCTCCCTCACGGGCCTGCTCGACTACACCCAGGTCAAGCACGTCATGCTGTGACGCCTGCCCGCCCGGTCTCCAGAACCTTCTTCAGGGTGGCCAGTTCGGTGTCGACCAGGTCGGTCTGCTCCTTGAAGAAGGAGTCGGTGAAGGCCGGCGGCCGATGGAAGGTGATCATGAACTCGGCGCCGTCGCCGTTGGGGACCACGCGGGCGGGTACGCACCAGGAGGCGGTGTCGTCGACGTAGTCGTGGTCGAGGATGCCGAACTCGGCGTTGGCGCGCAGGCGCAGCCTGGCCGGGCCCAGCGGGGTGGACATGCGCCACCAGTCCGGGTCGTCGGTGGGCTCGATCGACCGGACGTTGACCACGGCCCAGGTGGGCCAGTTCGCGGGGTCGGCGAGGAAGGCGTAGACCTGCTCGTAAGGGCAGTCGATGCTGACGG
Organism: Streptomyces sp. NPDC054783; assembly: GCF_053611725.1. Classification (NCBI taxonomy): domain Bacteria; kingdom Bacillati; phylum Actinomycetota; class Actinomycetes; order Kitasatosporales; family Streptomycetaceae; genus Streptomyces; species Streptomyces sp. NPDC054783. Next base: position 35,594 of record NZ_JBSHAY010000026.1, read on the forward strand.
TCTTGGTGATGGAGGCTTGGACGCTCATCTTGCGCTTCTTTCAAGGGTTACCGGGAGGCTGGGCGGGGTGGGCCGCGCCCACCAGACGCCGGATCCATTCCTCCAGCTGCCGCCGCTGACCGGCGTCGAGCGAGCCGAAGTAGTGGGCGTCGTTGCGGTCGGCGATCTCGGCCAGTTCGGGTACGAGGGCCTGCCCTTGCTCGGTCAGTACGAGCCGGACCGAGCGCCGGGAGGCGGGGTCGGGCTCGCGCCGGATCAGGCCCTTGGCCACCAGCCTGTCGACCAGGCGGGAGACGGCTCCCGGATCGATGTCCATGTGCGCCGCCACCGCCTTGGTGGTGTCGTGGCCGTGGAAGACACTGACCATCACGCCCCACTGGGACACCGTGACGTCGTGCCTGCCGAGTTCGGCCTCGAACCGGCCGTGGACCTCGTCGGACAGACGGCGAAGCCAGTAGCCGAGGTGGTCGTGGAGTCCGCTGGTGCTGCTCACGGATCCATCATTGTTGTCATGACAACACTTGTCAAGACAACAACAAACGGGCGCTCCTCTTCGTCGCGGACTGCTTCACCCACGAACACTCATCGGTGCTCGGTACCGCACGGGGGTGCGTTCCCGCCCTCGGCCTCGGCGTTCCACCAGTCGTCGGTGCCGCAGCCGACTTCGTGGTGCCACCAGCCCTCCTCCCGCCCGTGACTCGTTTCACCGGCACTGCGGGCGCCATTCGAAGAGCAGGATGGTCACGTCGTCCCGCAGTTCGTTGCGCTGATGGTCGAGGAGGTCGTGGATGAGCAGCCGCAGCACCTCGGCCGGGCGCTGCCCGGCGGCCGAGGAGCGGATGATGAAGTCGGTGAACCGGTCGAGGCCGAACTCCGCTCCGTTCGCGTCGCGTGCCTCCACGACCCCGTCGGTGTAGAGCAGGACGTGGTCGCCCGGCTGCAGTGCCGTCTCATGGACCTGCCGGGCTGCCGGGGCGAGTTCGCCCGCCAGGCCGATCGGGGGCTGCGGGGGGCTGTCCAGCGCCCCCTCGACCACCCGCTCGGAACGGATCAGCAGCGGCGGAGGGTGACCGCAGTTGACCCAGCGCAGCACCCCGGTTTCCGCATCGAGCCGGCACAGCACGCCGGTGCAGAAATGGTCGGGGAGCCAATGGGTGAGCGCCTCGTCGACGGCGGCGACCACGTCGGCCAGGTCGCCGCCGCTGCGGCGGGTGTTCCGCGCCGCCGCCATGGCGACCGACGTGGTCAGGCCGGAGACGAGATCGTGACCCATGGAGTCGAGGATCATGGTGTGCAGCACGTTCTTGACCACTGAGTGGTCGAAGGCGTCGCCGGCGACGTCGTAGGCCGGTTCCAGGACCGCGGTCGAGACGCATCTCCTGCTGCCGACGGTGTGGGGCGGCAGGAACGCCCGCAGCATCTCGGCCGGCAACCGCATGGCCGTGGTGCGGGTGCGGGCGGCGAGCCAGTCGCTGTAGGCGCGCTTGGAGGTGATCAGCATGGCGAACAGATGAGCCAGCATCCTGATCCGGCGCATCCGTACCGCGTCGGGCGTGGCGGTCCCCACCGCCAGCACGCCCAGCCGCTCCGCACCGTCGACGAGAGGCATCCAGATGATCAGGCCACCGTCGGCGTCGACCACACGTGGGGTGATGGTGCGGTATGCCCAGCCGGCCGACGAGTCGACCACCGACAGCGGCTCCAAGGTCTCGTCGAGTGGGATGAGCACCCGTTGCTGCAGGTCGACGACGTAGATCAGCGCGGTGTCCAGGCCGAGAGCCGAAGCGCACCGGTTCGCCAGATCGGACAGTTCGAACGGCAGGGCCGTCTGTGCCTCGACGAGCAGTTCTTCCAGCCGACTCTCGTCGACGGCGGCGTCGGAGCCGGCGGACACGTGCGGTGGGTCCGACACGGGATCACCCCTTCCGCGCCCAGTCTCACACCGATTTCGCGACCTCTCACGTCAGGCCCGGTCGGAGCACTGGATGAGTATCAGGGGCATCTCGTCACCACCTTGACAGGTGACGCATGCTGGGGGAATCTGACATCACAGAGCCAGAGGGCTCGATCCGCCACCGATTCAGCGGAGGCCGACTGTGGAAAGTCAGAGCACCCCGGACAGCGCTGCGGCCGTACGCCGCGCACGTTTCGGCGCGTTGCCGGAGCGCATCCGGTACGAGGACATGGTCGAGGAGAAGGCGGCCACGCCCCGCGACGCAGCGAGGGACGCCCATGACCCGGAAGGATCATGGATGTCCTTCTCCTGCCTGGCCGCCGACCTGGGCCTGTGAGACCGGCGTGACGCCTTGGCTGGTTGAGCAGTCACCCGCCAAAATGGTGACGTGAATCTCGACCACGCCTTCGTCTGCGGAAACCCGGCCCTCGACTTCGCCGCGACGCTCCGAGCGCGACGTTCGGCACGTTTCGACATGTTCCCGACGCCGGACAGGCTGGACGCGTGGTACGTGGAGTCCGGGATCGTCGACGCGGTCTCCCCCAGCCGGGAGACCGACGTCGAGCAGGCAAAGGCCGTACGGGAAGCCGTGTACCGGCTGGTCACGGCTCGCCGACTCGGCGAGGAGTACGACAATGGGGCACTCGCCGTGGTGAACAGCGCGGCACGCAAACCTCCCGCGGTACCCCAGCTCACTCCGGCCGGGCGATGGACGGCGGCCACGCCCGAAGAGGCGCTGTCCACGGTGGCACGGCTCGCCATCGAGCTCCTGAGCGGGCCGGATGTGCCCCTGCTCAAGGAGTGCGGCAACCCGGAGTGCACCCGCGTCTACATCGATCGCTCGCGGGGCACACGCCGGCACTGGTGCGGCATGGACTCCTGCGGCAACAAGATCAAGGCAGCCGCATACCGCGCCCGCAAGAGGACCGCACCTGCGGCAACCTCTCATTGACCTCCGCCCCGACATTTCCAGTCGGAGTGGCGTTCGGCCGGTGGTGAAGCGACCGGGCCCATCTCGTCGGCGTCAGGCCTGGCCGACACATCCAGCCAGCGCGCGGCAGCTCGTCACCCGTTCGAGAGGTGACGAGCAGCGTTCAGGCATTCATGTCCGTCGTCCTTTCGGCGCTCCCTTTCGCGCGCGGTGAGCAAGGTCGCGCGACGATGGAGGCAATCCATGATCCGAACGACGCCCGACATCCGGATCCGAGGAGATCCCATGGCCGACACCGAGACCCACGACCCCCGCCATACCGCGGTGCTGCTGGTCGACCCGTACAACGACTTCCTCTCCGAGGGCGGCAAGAACTGGCCCCGCCTGGAGCCCGTGGCGAAGGAGGTGGGCCTGCTGGACAACCTGCGTTCCGTGATCGGCTCCGCCCGCGACGCCGGCATCCAAGTGGTGTTCGTCCCACACCGCCGCTGGGAACCGGGCGACTACGAGACCTGGGCACACCCGAATCCCACCCAGCGGAGCATCCAGGAGCGGCACACGTTCGCCCGCGGTACCTGGGGCGGGGAGTTCCACCCCGACTTCCAGCCGCAGCAGGGCGACATCGTGGCCCGGGAGCACTGGGCGCAGAGCGGGTTCGCCAACACCGACCTGGACTTCCAGCTCAAGCAGCACGGAATCACCCACGTGGTGGTCGTCGGCGTGCTGGCGAACACCTGCATCGAATCCACCAGCCGCTTCGCCATGGAACTCGGCTACCACGTGACGCTGGTCCGCGACGCCACCGCGGCCTTTCTCCCCGAGATGATGCACGCCGCACATGAGCTGAACGGCCCCACCTTCGCCCATGCCATCGTCGCCACGAATGAGCTCGTCACCGCGCTCAAGGAAGCCCGGTCCTGATCCCGGTCGAGCGTGGAGCTCCAGCAGCTCGCCGTCGCCTGAGGACGCTGTGCGCGCATGCGGCCTGCTGGAAGGTGCCATCCGTCGGCGCCTTCACCGACGCCTCGTCGACCGACCAGTCTTCCTCGGCCTCGTCCCAGTCGATCTCGAACTGGCCATTCGCATCAGCCCGTTCCGCGGTGACTTCCCCGTACAGGTGGCCCACAGGGCAGTAGCTCTGGCCGCAGGTTGAGCTCACCAGCCGCGCATGCCAGGCTCACGGCCATGATCGACGATTTCGCGAAAGAGTACCTGCACAGCGATCTGCGAGAGATACGCGAGGCGATGCTCTGGAAGCTCGACGGGCTCTGCGAGTACGACATCCGCCGCCCACTGACCTCGACGGGCACCAACCTGCTCGGTCTGGTCAAGCACCTGTCGGTCTGGGAGTCCAGGTACTTCGGCGAGGTCTTCGACCGGCCGTTCCCCGAACCTCTGCCCCGCTGGGACGACGCCGGGGAACGTGGCGCCGACATGTGGGCGACCGAGCACGAGACGCGCGAGGAGATCATCGACCGCTACCGTCGCGTATGGGAGCACTCGGACGCGACCATCACCGCCCTCGCCATCGACTCCCCCGGCTACGTGCCCTGGTGGCCACGCCCCGACGTGAAGCTGTTCAACATCCTGGTCCATATGCTGACCGAGACCAACCGGCATGCCGGACACGCCGACATCCTGCGCGAACAACTCGACGAATCGACGGGGACCACAGCCGCATACGCGACTCCGCAGCGCGACACGGCCTTCTGGGAAGCCCGGCGCGCGATGATCGAGCGGACCGCCGGAGCAGCCGTCGCAAAGCCCGATCGCGCTGCTTCCGCCCACCCGGACGCCTGCTGACCTCGAGCGCGTTCCGTTTCAAACACCAGCCAGGCCCCGAACGTCGCCGCCGTCCTCCCACCTGTGGCCAGGTCGGCGGACGTCTTCCGCTCGCGCGCTGCCCAAGTGGGGGAAGGGGAGCAAGGCGGAACGACGTGACGTGCCTTCTCGCATCGTCGCCGAGCCGGACTCGGCGGAGGCGTCCGAGCGGCGTGCCGCCGTCGGCAGCCGGGTGCCGGCCGAACTCGGCGTCGCGCACGGCACGATCGGGGACGTCACCTGTGGCCCCGGGTCGGGGGGGCCGTCGGAATGGCCTGCTCCGTCCAGATGATCTTGCCGGTCGTCGTGTAGCGGGTGCCCCACCGGCCGGCGAGCTGGGCGATGATCAGCAGGCCCCGTCCGCCTTCGTCGGTGGTCCGGGCATGGCGCAGGCGTGGCGAGGTGCTGCTGGTGTCGGAGACCTCGCAGATCAGGCCGCGGTCCCTGATCAGACGGAGACAGACCGGCCCGGTCGCATGGCGGATGGCGTTCGTGACCAGTTCACTGACGATGAGCTCCGTGGTGAACGTCAGATCGGGCAGGCCCCACTGCGTCAGCTGCTGGGCGGCGACGGTGCGGGCGTGCGCGACGACCGCTGGATCGGTGGGCAGGTTCCAGGAGACGACATGGTCCTGTGCCAGGACGCGAGTCCGCGCGAGGAGCAGGGCCGCGTCGTCGGACGCCGGACCGGCCAGCAGTTCGTCGATCACCCTGCGGCCGGTCTCCTCCAGTGTCGGCCGGGGCGCGGCGAGGATGTCGCTCAGCCGGGTCAGCCCGACGTCGAGGTCCCGGTCGTAGGACTCGATCAGGCCGTCGGTGTAGAGCGCGATGAGGCTGCCCTCGGCCAGCTCCAGGTCGACGGACTGGAAGGGGAGGTATCCGAGGCCGAGCGGCGGGCCGGCGGGGAGGTCCAGGATGTCGGCGCCGCCGTCGGGACCGACGATCAGCGGCGGGAGGTGACCGGCACGGGCGAGTGTGCAGCGCCTGCTGACCGGGTCGTAGACGGCGTAGAGGCAGGTGGCGCCCATGAACGCGGTACCCGGGGCCTCGCTCTCGGCCGCCGTCGAGGCGTCGTCACCGTGCGCTCCCATCAGTCCGATGACCAGGTCGTCCAGATGGGCCAGCAGTTCGTCCGGGGAGAGATCGAGGTTGGCGAGCGTGCGTACCGCGGTGCGCAGGCGCCCCATGGTTGCCGCCGCGTTGATGCCGTGCCCGACCACGTCCCCGATGACCAGCGCGACCCGTGCCCCGGAGAGCGGGATCACGTCGAACCAGTCGCCGCCCACGCCGCTCGGGGCATCGGCCGGGAGGTACCACGAGGCGACGTCCAGAGCGGATCCTCCCGTCAGTTCCTGCGGCAGCAGGAAGCGCTGCATGGAACGGGCCGCGGTGCGCTCGCGGGTGAAACGGCGCGCGTTGTCGATGCACACCGCCGCACGGGAGACGAGTTCCTCGGCCAGGCGGACGTCGTCGTCCTCGAAGGGGCCCAGCCGCCGGGAGCGGGCGAACGTCGCGGCGCCCAGGGTGACGCCGCGTGCGCGCACCGGGATCACCATCACCGAGCGGAAGTCGTAGTCGAGGAGGGAGGCACCCAGCGTCTCGTCCTCGGTCACCCACGGGCTGTTGGTCCGGTCCAGGATCCGTTCCACGAGCGTCCTGCTCTCCAGCAGACAGCGGGTCACGGGCGACGCGGGGGCACGCCGTACCGTCTCCCCCACGGCCAGCGACGCCTCGGGGCAGCCCTCACGCACCGACTGCTGCCCCGCACGCCGGATGACGGGCGACATGCCGACCGGCCCGGGTGCCGGTTCCTCGCCCCTCATGACCGAGTCCAGCAGGTCCACGGCGACGAAGTCCGCGACGGACGGCACGGCGTCGTCGGCGAGTTCCTGCGCGGTCCGTGCCACGTCCAGGGTGCTGCCGATCCGGGCAGCGGCGTCATTGAGCAGGGCCAGGCGTTCCTGGGCCCGCCAGCGCTCGGTGACGTCGATGACCATGTACCAGACACCCACGTTCTGACCGTGCCGGTCCTTCATGGCGAAGAAGGACGCGGAGATCGCGCGGCTGCGCTCGGGGTCCTGGTAACCGACGCCCCGGTACTCGTAGTCCATCACCGGAGCACCGGTCTCCAGAACCTCGCGCATCTTCTCCTCGAAGGCATCGGCCTCCTCCTTCGGCAGCACGTCCGCCGTGCGTCGCCCCAGCCGTCGTTCGTGCGGGACCCGGCGGTCCAAGGTCTCGTTCACCCAGACGTACCGCAGATCCGTGTCGAGGACGGCGATGCCGACCGGCGCGTGCGTGAGGAAGGGAGTGAGCATCAGCTGGCTCACCCCGCCGCCCGGCATCCGCCAGAAGGCCCGTCTCGGAGGCCGGCCGACGAATCTGCCGAAGACCAGTGCGGCAACCGTGGCCACCAGGACGCCCGGGACCATCGCGTAGATGCCCGACTGGAGGGGACCGAGCAGTGGATCGATCTTCTTCCACAGCAGCACCGTGGCCGCACCCGACACGATCCCGGCCATGGCCCCCGCCCAGGTCATGCGTGGCCAGTACAACGAGAGGACGACGACCGGCCCGAAGGCGGCTCCGAAGCCCGCCCACGCGTAGGCGACGATGCCCAGCAGTCCCCCGCCCCTGAGCGCGATCACGAAGGCCACCAGGGTCACGACGACGACGGTCGCGCGCCCGACCCACACCAGTGCTTTGTCGGGGGCGCGCCGGTTGAGGAAGGCGCGGTAGAAGTCCTCCGTGAGAGCGACGGACGACACCAGCAGCTGGCTGTCCGCGGTGGAGATGATCGCGGCGAGTACGGCGATCAGCATCACCCCGGCGCTCCAGGGATTGAGCAGGATCCGGCAGAGGCTGACGTACACCGACTGCGGGTCGTGCAGCGACACTCCGGGCTGCGCGATGCCCACCAGGCCGACGAGCGTGGCCCCGGCGAGCACGACCACGACCCACCCCGTTTCGATACGCCGGGCCGCGGGCACGGCGTCGGTGCTGCAGATGCCCATGAAGCGGGCCAGGATGTGCGGCTGGCCGAAGTAGCCGAGGCCCCAGGCGAGCAGCGAGATGATCGCGACGGCGCCGAGCGACCCGTCTGCCGACCACTGTCCGTTCGCGTAGGAGACCCTGGCGCCCATGTCCAGCAGGCCGGGGGTCTTGCTGTTGAGGGTGTCGCGCAGTTCCCCCAACCCGCCCAGCGCGCCGATACCGACGACCGGGACCACGAGCAGGGCGAGGAACATCAGCGTGGCCTGCATCACGTGCGTCAGGCTCACGGCGAGGAAGCCGCCCAGGCACGAGTAGATGACGACCACCAGGGCGGTCAGGGTCACCCCGAGCCCGAACCTGAGGCCGAACACATCTTCGAACAGCAGCCCGCCGGCCACCAGCCCGCTGGCCACATAGACCGTGAAGAACACAAGGGTGACCGCCGCCGAGACCATCCGGAGCATCCGGGTGCGGTCCTCGAACCGCTCCTCCAGATAGGCCGCCAGGCTTACGGCATTGCCCGCGCGCTCGGTGTAGGTGCGCAGCCTCGGCGCGACGAACAGCCAGTTGAGATAGGTGCCGACCACCAGGCCGGCCGCGATCCAGCTGGCGCCGACGCCGGCCGCGTACACCGCTCCCGGAAACGCGAGGAACAGCCAGCCGGACATGTCACTGGCCCCTGCGGACAGGGCGGCCACGAATGCGCTGAGCCTGCGGCCCCCCAGGGCGAAGTCGGCCAACGTGTGAGTGCGGCCGTAGGCCCAGACTCCTGTTCCGATCATCACGGCCACGTACACGAGGAAGGTGGCCACGATCGGCGCGCTCAAGTGGAACATGTTGTCCTCGCCTGCGAGGTTCGCGAGCGTGGTTGCGACCGTCGCACAGCTGACAGTCAAGGCGCTGTCAGGCAAATGTACAGATTTCGGTCACCATCGGTCGACAGCAACACCCACGCCGACGCCCGGCGCGGCGCCCGGCCGCGGGTTCGCGGCACGCCTGCCCACCGACGTCTACGTCAATCCGGCCCAGCTTCCCTCCCCCCTCGGGTGCCGTACGCGCGCTTGCCCCGAGTCGCCCTCGCCGTGAGTCGCCCCTTACTGCCGAGCGCCCCGTTGCCACCGCGGTACGGCGACCGTCCCGCGACCGCCGTTCAGCGTCACCCAGCGACGACCTCGTGATAGGTAGTCGCAGATCTTCTCGCAAAATGTGTTAACAATAGCGCTGTCTGCTGATAATAATTCCACGAACCACGCTGAGCGGCCGCCACCGGCAAGCGGAGCCGCCGCGGGAGTCCCCTACGCCGTTCCCCGAACCGCCCGCACGAGAGGTCCCGGTCATGCGCACGACCAATTACGCCGGCATCTGCACGGCCGGATCCGCCCTCATCGCCGGCGCCGCCGCGACCGCCCTGCTCGCCAACGAGGGCCTGTTCCTGGCCCGGCTCTGCGCCACGGCCACCATGGTGTCACTGCCCGTCCTGGTCGCCGGTTTCGCCGCGCAGGACAAGCTCGTACGCGGCCTGTCCCTGGGAGCCGTCAAATGAGGTCCGCTGCCATCGCCGCACCGGGCACGGCGGAACTCGCCACCGTCGACGACCCGGCCGTCGGCTCCCGGGTGACCGAGGTGGCGGTGGGCGCCCGCGTCGCCGCGGATCCGAACCTCCCCGACGTCCTGCGCAGCCTGCTCGCCTCCCATGTGCTCGTCTACGACGCCGTAACCACGGGACTGATGATGCTCCAGCTCGCCAAGACCACCGGCGACGCGAGCATCGGCACCGAACGACTGGCAATGGCACGGCCGTTGGGTCACTCGTCCAGCGCCATGACCGCCGACGAACTCCAGCGGCCGCGGCATGGCCGTGCGATCGCCCGCTGCCAGGCGGGCGCCGGACGCAAGATCCAGATCCAGCCCGGCCTCGCCACCGCGTGAACCCCCGACCTGAACGGAACCCCGTCACCATGCCCCAGCACGACCAGCAGAGCCACCAGAGCCACCGGACTCCCCAGGTCCGTCGTGTCCTCGTCCGCTCCCTCGACGACATCAGCCTCGAGCAGGTGCCCGCCCCCGTACCCGGGGACGACGAGCTCCTGGTGCGCACCACGGTCGTCGGCGTGTGCGGCTCCGACACCCACGCTGCGGCCGGCCACCATCCCTTCATCGACCTGCCCTACCACCCCGGGCACGAGGCGGTCGGCGTCGTCGCCGCAACCGGGTCGGGAGCCGCGGCGGACTTCACGCCCGGCGACCGTGTGGTCGTCGAGCCCAACCTGTACTGCGGCCGATGCCCCCAGTGCCGCTCGGGCCGCTACAACATCTGCCGGGAGCTGAAGGTCTTCGGCTGCCAGACGCCCGGCGCCATGACCGACCTGTTCACCATCCCGGCCGACCGCGTCCACCGCGTCCCCGACGGCTTGACCGACATCGAGGCCGCCCTCATCGAGCCCCTGGCCACCCCGGTGCACGCCGTGGCCAGGGCCGGTGACCTCACCGGCCGCTCGGTCGCCGTGCTCGGCGCCGGCCCCATCGGCCTGCTCACCCTGCTCGCCGCCCGGCACGCCGGCGCCGCCCGGATCGCCGTCACCGACCTCCTCGACGGCAAACGGGCAAGGGCGATGCGGCTCGGCGCCGACGCGGCCCTGCCCGCCGACGCCCCCGACCTCGTCGAGCAGGTCCACGCGGCGCTCGGCGGCCCGGTGGACGTCGTCTTCGACTGCGTCTCCCGCGAGCAGTCCATGGCCCAGGCCACCGCCCTGGTGACCAAGGGCGGCCACATCGTCGTGGTGGGCGTGGGCGCCCCCGGCACGACCCCGATCCGGCTGGACCTGGTCCAGGACCGGGAGATCCGCATCGAGGGCACCCTGATGTACACCGGTGAGGACTACCGCACCGCCATGTCCCTGATCGCCTCGGGCGCCGTGGCCACCACCGAGATCGTCACCGCCGTCTACCCGCTGCCGGACGCCGCCAAGGCCTTCGCCGCATCGGTCGACCCCGGGCAGGTCAAGGTGCTGGTCACGGTGGACGGTCCGTAGCAGGCCTCCACCAGCCGGTGTGGGAAACTGCGAGACCGATGCGAACGGCAAGGAGGGACGCTGTGACCGCCCGTACGCGACTGTCACAGGCGGCTGTCGAGGAGCGGCGCCAGGCCGTGCTGCAGTACGTCGCCGAGCACGGCGAGACCCGCATCGACGACCTCGCCCGGGACTTCGGCGTCAGCCTGATGACGATGCACCGGGACCTGGACGACCTCGCCGGGCGGCATCTGCTGCGCAAGGAGCGCGGGCGGGCCGTCGCCTTCCCCGCCCTCACCATGGAGACGGCCACCCGCTTCCGGGAGAGCAGCGCCCTCGCGGCGAAGAACGCGCTGTGCGCGGCCGTCGCCGGACGGATCCGACCGGGCAGCACCCTGCTCATGGACGACTCGACCACTCTCTTCCCGCTGGCTCCCGCACTGGCCCGGCTGGAACAGCTCCATGTCGTCACCAACTCGGTCGGTCTCGCCCAGCGTCTCGGGCCCGTCCCCGGCGCGAAGGTCACCCTCCTGGGTGGCGACTACCGCAGCGACTTCAACTCCTGCACCGGGCCCGCCGTCACCCGCGCCCTGTCCCGCATCCGGGCCGACCTCGCCCTGATGTCCGCCACCGCCGTCCTGGAAGGCCACCTCTTCCACCCCTTGAGCGACTACGTCGAGGTGAAGCTGGCCATGCTCGCGTCCGCCGACCGGGCGCTGCTCCTGGCGGACCACTCGAAGTTCGGCAAGACCGCCACGTACGCGTACGGCACCGTCGCCGACTACCACGCCGTCATCACCGACACCGGCACCCCCGAGACGGAACTCGCGGCCATACGCGGCCTCGGAGTGACCGTCGAGACGATCGAGCCCGACGAACCCTCGCCTTGATGCACACCCTGTTCGAGGCACCGAGCGCCTGCCGCCCAGCGAGGCCGAGACGGCCGCGCCCGTCCCCACGGTTCAGGGCGTGTTGTTCGACTTCAGCAACACCATCTGCCAGTTGCGCGACGCGTTCGGGCTGCCGTCCGTCGTCGCACTCCCAGAAGGCGGGACCTGTCCTCGGAACTGCACCGCCGAGCGATGCGGGGATGCTGGGAACAGGTGGAGTTCCTGCGCGGCGTGGAGGAGGCGGCCTACCGGGAACTCACCGCCCCGGACGCCTGGATCCCCTATCCCGGCACCGGACCGGTCCTGCGCGCCCGCCCTCGCCCACCTCGCCCACCTCGCCCACCACAGCCTTGACGCCCTGATCGACACCTGCTTCGCGGCGAGGCCGAGGGCGCGAGCCTGCCGATGCTGATGGCCGGGCCCCGGCACAAGCAAGTGGTCAAAGGCGGAGCTGGTCTGTGCCTCGGCGGATGCCTTCCGCTCCTGCAGTCCTCAACCGCCGAGCCGCCTGCGCGCGTTCAGCTGTCACGGCAGGACGGCTCGACGGTCATTCCCGCGGTGTCCGGCAAACGCCGGCGACCGGCTTTCTAGTACAGGCTGACGCCGTACGCGCTGAGCGCCTCGGGAACCGGCTGGAAGAACGTCGTGCCGCCGGTGGTGCAGTCGCCGCTGCCGCCGGAGGTGATGCCCAGCGCCTTCGTCCCGTCGTACAGGGGGCCGCCCGAGTCGCCCGGCTCGGCACACACGGTGGTCTGGATCATGCCGCTGACCGTGCCGCCGCCCTGGTAGCGAACGCTGACGTTGAGCGCGGTCACCGTGCCGCTGTGGGTGCCGGAGGTGGAGCCGGTGCGCTTGACGTTCTCGCCGACGTAGGCGTTCGCCGCACTGTAGCCGCCGGGGTGGCTGAGGGCGGTGTTGTCGTAGCGGACCAGGGCGTAGTCGTTGCCGGGGAAGTCGTAGCCGATGGTCGGGCCGATGAGGGTGGTGTGTGCCTGGTTGGTGTACCAGGTCTTCGCAACCTTGCCGCAGTGGCCCGCGGTGAGGAAGTAGTACGTGCTGCCGCTGACCACGTTGAAACCGAGCGAACAGCGGTACTGACCACCGTAGATGGCGTCGCCGGCGCCCAGCAGCGGCCGGAAGACTCCGTCCGTGTGCCGGATCTGCACGGCGCCCGGCTCACCGACGGCGGCTTTCTCGATGCGGGCGATTCCGGCCTTGGTGACCGTGCTGTCGGTGGTGACGACGACGCGTCCGGAGGCCTGGTCCACGTACCAGGCCATGCCGTCGACACCGGCCCGGGCGACGTTGTCCGAAACGCGGGCCAGCTGGGCCGCGCCACGAGCCGGGTTGCCCGCGGCACCAGCGGTGGGGGCTCCCGCCAGGGTGGCGGCGACGAGACCTGCGGCGACGGCGAGCAGTCGGGTGCGCTTGGTTCTCACTGATCCTCCTCTTGGGAAGCGCAAGGCCCTACGGGGTGGGGGCCCGTGAGACGTGCGAGGAATGACGTGTTCCTGGCATGCACCGATCAGTGAGAATGCCGCCGAACGGCCCCGTGCACAAGGGACTCACAGCAACAGAACCCGGCACCCCGTTCCGGCCACCGCACGCTGCCCATGGTTCGCCACGGCGTCGGCCACGCTCGGGGGGACATCCCCGGCGCGATGAAGTGCCCTCGGATCACAGGACTCCGAGGGGACCGTTCGGGGTCCTGTGACACCCGTGCCACTCACTCGATGTGCGAGCCACCGCCATGCACTTTTCACTGGGAGGAGCAGATCGTTCCGAGGTGACGGGAGTCGCGCTATGAATGGGCACGGGAAAGGGGGTGCGGCGGGCGCGGTGGTGGCCGTGGTTACGGTCGCGGTCGCGGTTACCGGGTGCTCCGACCACTCCGGAAATGCGTTCGGCGGCGCCAGCAAGGCGGCTTCGGCAGCCTCCTCCGCCGCCGCTTCCCTTGCCTCCCGGGGAGCCGACGCGCTGGCCTCGGCCTCGGCGGAGGCCAGGCGCAAGCTCGAAGAGGCCAAGGGCGGGGTGAACGCCAGGAATGAGGTGACGCTCGGCGCCGTCGCCATCGACAGCGACGGCCGGGCCGCGGCCAAGGTGACCGCCAAGAACACAGCCGGCTCGGCCAAGTCCTTCGCCGTCCAGGTCAATTTCACCGACAAGAGCGGCAATCTGCTGGACGTCGTCGTGGTGACGCTCAAGGACGTGGCGGCCGGTGCCTCAGGCGAAGGCACGGCCCGCAGCAACCGCAAGCTGAACGGTGAAGTGCACGCGGCCGTTGGCACGGCACTGCGTTACTGAGCATGGGCTGCGGCGCTGCGGCTGTCGCCCTCCAGCATGAGGTGGTCGACATGGGCGACGGCACTCTCGGCCCGTACGTCGTCCAGGTCCATGGCCTCCAACTGCAGTGCACACAAGGGGCCGTTGGCGTCGTGCGGGAAGATCTGGTCGATGGACAGGGCGATTTCGGTGCCGGGGCGCAGCTCGCCGTCCGCGCGGTGGGCGACGAGCAACTGCCGGGCGAGGTTGTCAGCCATGGTCGTAGCGCTTTCCCAGGTCGAGTGCGTCCGGCAGGCCCACGGTGGCGAAGAAGTGGCCCAGGGCGGGCAGATGCCGCACGGCGTCGACGGGGGTGCCCGCCTCGGCGATCTCGGCGAGTACGTCCCGCACGGCGGCGGTGGCCGCGAGGAGGGTGGAGAGGGGGCAGATCACCAGGCGGTAGCCGAGCTCGGTGAGGCGGGCCAGGCCGGTGGGCGGGGTCTTACCGCCCTCGGCCCAGTTGAACAGCAGCGGGCTGTCCGGGAACGCCGCCGCGGCCGCCTCGATCTCGGTGTCGCTGGTCAGCGCCTCGATGAACAGCATGTCGGCGCCGGCGTCGCGGTAGCGGCGGCCGCGTTCCACGGCGGCGTCGAAGCCCTCCACGGCACGGGCGTCCGTGCGCGCGATGATCACGAGCTCGGGGTCGTCACGGGCCTGGACGGCGGCCTCGATCTTGCCGGCCATGGTGCCCGCCGGGACGACCTCCTTGCCCTCCATGTGGCGCAGCGCTTAGGGGCGGGCTGGTCCTCCAGGTGGATCGCGGCGACGCCCGCGGCCTCGTACTCGCGGACGGTGCGGACGACGTTGATCGCGTTGCCGTAGCCGTTGTCGGCGTCGGCGATCACCGGGACGTCGACGGCCGAGACGATGCGACGGGCGGCGTCCGTCACCTAGCTCATGGTGAGCAGGCCGATGTCGGGCCGGCCCAGCAGGGAGGCCGTGGCCCCGAAGCCGGTCATGTAGACGGCGGGAAAGCCCGCCTGCTCGACGAGGAGCGCGCTCATCGCGTCGTACGCCCCCGGCGCGACCACCGGCCGCCGCCCGCCCAGCAGCTCCCGCAGCCGCCGTGGCCCGGACCGGTCCGTCTCCAGCAGCCCGGCCATGCCCGCTCCTCCTGGCAGCCGACAGCACCGTGCCGACTCCTTGATGCCGACAGAGCAGCCGCGTACCCATGGAGGGCGATCCCGCACACGTCAGTGCCGCCCGCGGGCTCTCGGGAACCCGTGCACCACCGGTGTCCGCCGCTGTGCCTGTCCTCGGCCGGAGACGGGTGACACCCGGCTATGTCGCGACCGACATGAACCGGGGACAGGGCACCTGGACCGTCGGCGAAGGCGCGGCCGTCGTCGTCGGACTCGCGAACCTCGGCGACGACGGCCCCACCGGAGAGTTCCACAATGGCCGCGGCCCGGATCCGTGGTGACGCCGACGCCATGCGGCTCACACCCCCTTTCGGCGTGGCGAGCATGGCGGGGGTGACGGCCGGGTACTCGGCCGGCGTCGCGGGCACAGGCCGGTGCCCGTCCCGGAAGGCAGGCGGAGGTGGTGCCATGGCTCAGCACGTGCGGGAGATCATGACGTCCGATCCCGTGACGGTGAGCGAGCGGACACCGATCACCGAGGTGGCACGGCTCATGCGGGAGCGGAACATCGGCGACATCATCGTCGGGGACGCGGACCATGTCCGCGGCCTGGTCACCGACCGCGACCTGGTGATCCGGGCCATCGCCGAGCACCGTGATCCCGACGCCACCACCGTCGCGGACGTGTGCAGCACCGACCTGATCACCTGCTCACCCCAGGATGCGGTGGACGAAGCGGTCCGGCTGATGCGCGAGCACGCCCTGCGACGGCTGCCGGTCGTCGACGAGGGCCACCTCGTAGGCGCCCTCAGCCTCGGCGACCTGGCTGTCGAGGAGGACCCGCGCTCGGCCCTGGCCGACATCAGCGCCGCGCCACCCAATCGCTGAGGCAGCCGCCCCGCTCGTCCCCGCCGAGAGCCACCGTCCTCTGGGCAAGTCACCACGATCCTGCGAGAGTTGGCCCATGACGGCACCGAAAGCAGCGGTCGTGGCGATCGACGAGGTCGAGGGACTCGCGGTGGACGGGCTGCGGTGGCTGACCGCTGCGGCGCGGGAGGCCGTCGGCGGAGGCCTTGCCTGGACGACCCGGCCCTCGGACGACGAGCCCAACCCGATGCTCTACAACGGTACGGCCGGGATCGTCCCCGTGCTCCTGGAGGCGTGGCGGCACTTCGGCGACGACTCCTACGCCGACAGCGCCCTGCGCGCGGCCCGCAGCCTCGCCGCCTCCGTGGACGGATTCGACGACGACTCCCTCTACTTCGGCCGCACCGGAATGGCCCTCGTCCTGCGGGCCGTCGGCGACGAACTCGGTGACACCGCCGCCGGCGCCGCCGCGGACCGCGCGCTGGAAGTCGTACGGTCACGCTTCGACGGGACGCGCTGGAGCGAGCTGTTCGAGCTGATGGGCGGCAACGCGGGCATCGGCCTCGGCGCGCTCGTGGCCGGAGACGCCGAACTCGCCGTACTCGCCGTGGAGCCGTACCTGCGGACGGTCGAGCAGACCCCGGCGGGCGTGCAGTGGGCCCATCGCACGGGCATCGACTCCCGTCTGCACCACATCTCGCACGGCACACTCGGCATCGTCCTGGCCCTTGCCCGGGTCGGCCGGGCCACCGGCCGTACGGACCTGGTCGAGCTGGCGCTGGCCGGTGCCGCGGACGTCGTGGCGCGTGACGATGCGGGGCCGGAGGGGTTTCTGGTGCCGCATTCCACCCCGCAGTACCGTCCCGACGTGATCGAACCCATCAGCTACGGCTGGTGCCACGGTCCGGCCGGCGATGCCCAGGTCTTCCGGCTGCTGCGGGACCTCACAACCGACCCGGTCTGGCCCTCCCTCGCTGACCGCTGCTGGCACACGGTGACCCGCTCCGGCCTGCCCCAGCGGCTGCGCCCGGGCTTCTGGGACAACAGCGGCCGCTGCTGCGGCACCGCAGGCGTGCTCGCCCTGGCCTGTGACCGGATCGCCGAACAGCACGACGGGGACGACTTCGCCCACGTCCTCGTCGCGGACCTCGCCGCCCGCGCGATCCGGGATGCCGACGGCGCCCGCTGGTCCAACGTCGAGCACCGGGCCACGCCGAGCGGCCTCGAACCGTGCACCGGCTGGGCGATGGGCAACGCGGGCATCGTCCGCGAACTCCTGCGCTTCGTACGGCTGAGCCGCGGGGACGATCCCCGGTACGCGTTCACCTGGCCGGACCAGCCTCCGGTGCCCGCTCGGGACCCGATCCGGCCCTCCGTCACAGCTTGGCGCCGAAGTCCTGTGTCCACCACGGGCCGCCCGCACCCTTGTGAACACCCACACCGATGTCCTTGAACGAGCAGTTGAGAATGTTCGCCCTGTGACCGGGGCTGTTCATCCAGGACTCCATGACAGCTGCGGCGGTCTGCTGGCCTTGGGCGATGTTCTCGCCGTACGTGGACCAGCGATAGCCGGCGGCCGTGATGCGCTGCCCGGGGTCCGCGCCGTCCGGGTTGGTGTGGTCGAAGAAGTGCCGAGTGGCCATGTCGTCGGAGTGATTCTGGGCGGCCTTTTGAAGTTGCGCGTCCTCGGTGAGGGGTCCGCAACCGACGTTCGCCCGCTCCTTGTTCACCAGTGCAACCACCTGGCCGGCGACGTCGGCCGGGTCCGCGGGAGACGGCGCTGTGCTCACGGGGGGCGCAGCGGGCGGGGTGGTCTGCCGGCCGATGGGTCCGCTCTTCCTGCCGTGGTTCGCCGGCTTCGGAGCCCGCGGCTTCTTCGGCTTCGACGGCGTCGGGGAGGGCGAGGCCGACGGCGAGACTCCACTTGCGCTGGGCGTGGCGAGGTCCGGGACGGGGGCCGCCGCTCTTCGCTCCGCGTTCGCGCTGTCGTGGCCGGTGCGGGAATCCGTACTGAAATACCACAGACCACTACCCGCGACGCACGCCGCAACGACGGCTCCGCCGACGGCCCGGCGCCGCATGCGCCGACGCCGGCGGGACTGGCGGCGCGAGCCAGTGCCGCCCCGTATGTCACCTCGTGCAGTGCCCGGGCCCGATCCGGTGTCGTCACCGATGACGCCGAGCGGTGTGGCAGACCCCGCCGGGACAGTGCTCCCCGCCGAGGCGGACATCCTTGCCAGCAGCGCGGGTGACACGGCGACCAGCGCCAGACCGGCGAGCAGGCCTTCCGCGGGCATCAGACCGCTCCACAGTCCGCTGCAGCGGGAACAGCCGCGCGCGTGCCGGGCTATTCGCTTGCGCCACAGAGCCGAGGGCCTGCCGTCCCAGGAAGCCAGCACGATGCGGAGTTCCTCGCACCGGGGCCGTGCGTCGAGCGCTCGTACGACCACGCGGGCCGCCTCCAGCTGCGCCTTCATCCGCTGCACCCGGACCGCTGTGTGCTCGGGCGACAGGTCCAGAGCCGCGGCCACCTCGGCCCGGGTGAGTTCGCCGGCGCACTCCAGCCACCACAGTGACAGTAGTCCCCGGTCATCGGGCTCCAGCCAGCGCGTCGCCTGCGCTGTCTCCTGGCGCTGTCCGGCGAGCTGGAGCTGGACCACCGTCAGGTCAACGAAGTCGGCACCCGGATCGGCCAGGTCCTCGGCTTCCTCCATCGTGCCCGGGGCGGACTGCCGGTTGTGCCAGTGCGCCCGGACCTGGTTCATCGCGATGGCGACCAGCCAGGAGCGAAAGCGCTCGGGAGTACGCAGTTCGCCCAGCCCGTCCAGGGCGCGCAACATGGTCTCCTGCACCACGTCGTCGACATCCACCGAGCCGTTCAGGGCCCGGCCCACAATGTTGTAGACCAGCGGGAGGTAGGCGTTGACCAGCGCGTCCTGAGCTTGCGTGTCGCCCTCTCGGGCGGCTGTGACCAGTATCGCTGTCTCCACCGCGTCGTGCGTACTCATACCCATGCTTCCCGTCATCGAGGCCGAACGATTGTGTCCGATACCTGGGAGATCACTCGAGGCGGCCCGGATAACAGTTCTTCGGAAGTGAGTTTGAGACGGCGCGCCTGACGTCGGCGGCCGGAGCCGGGGGCGCACCCGGTCCCGCGCCGGTGGGGATCGCCGCCGCCTGCGCAGGGCGCAGACCGTCGTGGAGATCGCTCCCTCAGCCGCGCGCCGCGCTCCTCCAGAAGTCCCGCATCAGCGGCGTCGGTGTCGGGTTCGTCATCGCCACCTGTGTCAGGAGGATGGCCACCGTGCCCGTGGACGGGACGACGTGGGCCGTCGTTCCCGTGCCGCCCACCCAGCCGTAGCGGCCGGGGACGTTCCAGGGATCGGCAGGGGTGACGTCGACCTGGCCGCCGTAGCCCCAGCCCTGGCCCTCCAGGAAGAGCGTGGCGGTCGCGCGCTGTTCGGCCGTGAGGTGGTTGGTGGTCATGCGGCTGACCGAAGCGGGGGTGAGGAGGCGGTGACCGTTGCCCTCGCCCTCGTTCAGCAGCATGCGGGCGAAGGCCAGCCAGTCGTCGGCCGTGGAGACGAGGCCCCCGCCACCCGAGTGGAAGCGCGGCAGGCGGCTCCACTGGCCGTCGGGGGTATCGGTCAGTTCCAGGGTTCCGTCGGGGGTCGGGGTGTAGGAGGAGGTGAAGCGGTGCCGCTTCGACTCGGGGACCTCGAAGGCCGTGTCCTCCATGCCCAGCGGCTCGAAGATCCGTTCCGCGAGGAAGTCGGGCAGCGTGCGGCCCGACGCCCGGGCGACCAGGATTCCCTGGAGGTCGGAGGAGGTGCCGTACAGCCAGGCGTCTCCCGGCTGGTGCAGCATCGGTACCTGCGCGAGGAGGCCCAACCAGGTGTCCGGGTCCGGCCAGTCCTGCAGGGCGCGGCCGTCTTTCTGCACTGTGAACAGCAACTGCACCGCCGGGAGGGAGAAGTCGGCGGGGAAGCCCCAGCCGGTGCGGGAGCTGAGCAGGTCCTCGACCGTGATCGGGCGGGCGGCCGGGACGACGTCTGCGACCGGTGCGTCGGGGGCACGGACCACGCTCGGCTTCGCCAGCTCCGGCAGCCACTCCTCGGCCGGAGCGTCCAGGGCGAGTCGCCCTTCTTCGACCAGCATCAGGACCGCGGCCGCTGCGACGGGCTTGGTGATGGACGCGATACGGAAGATCGTGTCCCTTGCCATCGGGGCGGTGCCGTCGGCGTCCACCGAGCCGGCGGTCACCACCTCGACGTCGTGGCCGCGGGCGACGAGGCCGACGGCGCCGGGCACCCTCCCCTCGTCGACGTACCGGTTGAGGGTGTCGTACAGAGCGTTCATCGGTGGCCTTCCGGTCGAGGTTGTCCAGCGAGTACGACTCCCGGTGCGGCGGAAGGTCATCGGCTGCGCCTCCGACAGTCCATCGTCTCCGGGTGCGCCTGCCGGTCAGGGGTGTCGGCCGGGCGTTCCGGGGTGCCGGTTCCCGGGGGCCGTTGCTTGCACCGGCTGCGTATCGGCTGTCGCAGCGGATTCGTCCCATATGGCGCGGACCTGGTCGGCCACCGCGGCACCTTGCCGGGCTCCGGCTCGGTAGGCCGGTTGCCATGCCGTTCGGTCGTGCAGATCACTGCCGAAGACCTCGATCGCCGCCTGATCGGGGCTGATCGTCACCACTGAGTCCGCCCCGGCTTGGTCGAGTTCCCGGGTGAGCGGCTCCCGGGGGAAGAGGTGCGCCAGCGGTTCGATGACGACCAGTGCGTGGGTGCCTGCGGCGAGATCGGCGCTGGTGGCCGAGCGCAGGCCGCCGTCCATGTAGCGGCGGCCGTTGATCGTCACGGGTGGGTAGATTGCCGGGAAGGCGGTGCTTGCGGCTACGGCTGATGGCAGTGAGGCGCCGCTGGTGTGGTCGAGGACTTCCGGCTCGCCTGTCCGCGCGTCCACGGCCGTGATCAGCAGCGCCCGGTCCGGCCAGCGATCCGTGCCGACCAAGGCGTGCATGCGCCCGACATGAGCCTGCTCGGGCCCGGTCTCCGCGGCGAGCGCGAGCTCGCCGACGAGGCGCCGAGCCGCGACGGGATCGGAGCCTGCAGCGCCGAGTACGGTCCAGACCTCCCCGAGTCGGTGCTGGTCCACCTGTGGTGGGCTGCTGGGCGAGTCGGGCGCGTGCGGCGGGGTGGCAAGCCGATCAGAGGCCTGGCCGGTGGCCAGCACTGCGCCGACGATCGCTCCTGCCGATGTGCCGACGAAGAGATCCGCCTCAGCCAGGTCGACACCGGCTCCGCGCAGACCGCCGACGAGGCCGGCCATCCAGGCGGTGCCGACGACTCCTCCCGCACCAAGGACCACTGCCCGCTCGTACTTCGCCATGCGCTCCCCTTCGCCGGATCCGACGTCGGCATGGAGGCTACAGGGCGATGACGGAGCGGTTTGGCCCGGCGGAGTCCTCTTCTGCCGACCCGGCACTGAGCCGGGGACCGAGCGTGCGTGAGCGGATCACCGTGCCGGCCGGCCGCAGCGGATGCAGGGACGAGATGTCCGACGGCATCGGCCCCGCCGCAGACGGAGCCGCCCTTCCCTCAGGTGCAGTCGGCCCCCGCCGAAACGGACTCGTTCCCCGGCGCTGATGCGAGGCCGACGAACAGCGGCATTCTGTACAGCGGCGGAGGTGATCCCGGCAGGCCGAGCCGCTGCCAGGCCAGCCGAACCGACACCTTCAGCACCCGTCGCGCCCGCACTATGAGCAGGACGGCGAGGGGCACCTCGACCAGTACGGCCGAGGCGGCACTCCCCCACACATCCGCTCTTCCCCAGTCCAAGGAGACATCGAACCAGGCATCGCAGATCAGGAGTGTGGCCGCCACGTACGACAACGGGATCATGGCCTGCCGCCTCAGCCACACCGCCACTCCGGCGCCGGCCAACGACATCAGCAGCATCACGTCGAAGCCCACCCACACCATGGGCCAGTACCGAGCCTCGAAGCGATCCGGCAGCGACACCGCCAGATACACGGTCCAGGGGACCAGCAACAGCACGCACAGGCCGAGCTGCCGTAGAACCCGACGGTAGCGGCGGCGCAGCGCGGCACTGTCCGGTGAGAAGGCGCCGGCCGTCGTACCGGCGGGGACAGTGGGGACCCTCTGCTCGCTCATACTCGCCCGTTCCTTCCGCCGGCTGATGCCCTGACCAATCGCCGTTGGGGTGCATCTCCTACATGGTTGCATCCCACATCGGACTCGCGGCGTTCAGTCGGAGCGCCGGCCGGGAGGGGCGGCTCGCGGCCCCGGTGGAGGGGCGGGCCGTGTCCGCCAGGCCGCGCGTCGGCAGCTGCGGTGGAGGGCCGGGCCGGAGGCTGCCCGGGCGATGGGACCAGTGATCGCAGCGATGGAAATCAGGCCTGCCTCCACCGCTCCGATCGCCGATGAATTCGGCTGCCGGGCGGGGTCTACACCTGAGCACCGCAAGCTGCGCACACGACAGTGAGGGAACGGACCATGAGCAGCAACGCACTACCGCCCGTCGTAGACGCCGAAACCTGGCAACGAGAGCTGGACGCCCTGCGCGTCCGTGAGAAGGCCGCGACCCGAGAACTGGACGCGATCGCCGCCCAGCGTCGCCGTCTGCCCATGGTCCGCATGCCCGAGTACACCCTTGAGGGCGAGAAGGGACCGGTCCGGCTGGTGGACGTCTTCGAGGGCAGGAGGCAGCTGATCGTCTACAACCACATGTGGTTCCCCGGCAAGCAGTGGCAGTGCCCGGGCTGCACCGGCTTCACCTCGCAGTTCACCCGACTGGAGTTCCTGGACGCCTATGACGCCCGGTTCGTCGTCGTCACCCAGGGGCCGATCGACGAGGCACTTGCGTACCGGCGGCGAGCCGGAAACCGGATGACCTGGTACTCGACGGCGAACAGCCCGTTCGGCAGCGACGTCGGCGCACCGCCCGGCGGGGGATTCGCCGTCAACGTCTTCCTGCGTGACGGCGACACCGTCCACCGGACCTGGCACACCAGCGGTCGTGGCACGGAGCAGCTCAGTCACTCCTTCGCGCTGATCGACGTGTTGCCGTACGGGCGACAGGAGGAATGGCAGGACTCGCCCGACGGCTGGCCACAGGATCCGACCTACAGCCGGTGGAACTCCTCCGAAGACATCGCGGCACTCTACGGGCCGGAACAGCGCGGCTAGGACTTTCGTCGGGCCCTGGGCAGACCCCAGCAACTGCCGGGCTGCGCGGCTGCGCGGGAAGCGCGCTCTCGATCGGCGCGGTCTTCTCCGAGTGATCGCGATTCCGGGCCGCTGCGGGCAGTCGCCCACCGGTCGACGGAGTCGCGTTGCTGCTCCTACGCCCGGCGATCCGCTGCGGGCGGCCTACCGGCCTTCCGCTCCCGCTCGGCTACGGCGCCGCCGGTCGGCCGGGACCGGGCGCCCGATCGGTGTCAGCGCCAAGGTGACCGTGCTGCGGATCCTCGCTCCTCAGCGGGAGTGGGGCCGGCGAGCCTGCTGACGACGGCCGGCGGGGAGGGCGGCCGATCGGTCCGGTGCACGCACGGGCGCGGTCGGCGGTACCGCCGCCATACGGGTCCGATGCCGGAGGGCCACAGGCGCGTACGAGTACGGCGGGCCGCGCTGGGTCCGTGAGCCTGGCCCGTGGCGCGGGAGGCGACAGCGAGGCCACAAGGATGTGTACGGGAAGCTTCGTCTCGTGCCTCGTTCACCCGTTCGGCGGTGGGAAACACCGAGAAGGAAGCCGACGGGCATGGCGTCGGCACAGGTTCCGACGGGAGGCGCTCGGCAGGAAATCACCGGGCGGTTCGGCCGGTGGACGAAAGGACGGCCGCCCGGGCAGCGGGCGAGCAGCGCCCGGTGTCCTGCTCCGGCGGGGTGCGACCGGCGCGCGTGTTGTCGGACAATGGTCAGTGCTGGGGCCCCGGCCCGATTCCGGCAGGCCGGGGCCCCATGTCATGCGGCGGGTTCTGGGCTACCGCCCTCCGTCCCCGCCATTGCCACCCCAGCCCCAGCCCCAGCCGTCGTGGCCGACCACGCGGAAGCTGCCGACCACGCCGTCCTTGACATGAATGTCGTCGGTGCGGTGGACGCGGACCCCATCGCTCTGGCTGTGGGGGCCGACGATGGCGACGGGGGCGCCGTTGTCGCAGACGGCTCCGCGGAAGACCTCGACCACCTTGTGGCTGTCGTTGCGGATGTTCAGGGTCTTCGCGCCCAGGCCGCTGATCACGGTGATGCAGTCGCCGGGGTGTGCGGAGTAGGACCGCTCGTTGATCTGGATCCGACCCCAATCCCAGCCACCGCGACCGCCCCCACGGCCCTCGTTGCCCTTGCCCGGCCCGACCATACCGTCGAGAGGCGCTGCCGCGGCAGCGGCCGGAGCCGACTGGGGCGCCGGGGCGGAGGCCGCCGACGCGTAGGTGATGCCGGTTGCGGCCAGAGCAGCGGCGGCCGCGACACCTGCGGTGA
Organism: Streptomyces sp. NPDC054783; assembly: GCF_053611725.1. Classification (NCBI taxonomy): domain Bacteria; kingdom Bacillati; phylum Actinomycetota; class Actinomycetes; order Kitasatosporales; family Streptomycetaceae; genus Streptomyces; species Streptomyces sp. NPDC054783. The sequence continues at coordinate 59,961 of NZ_JBSHAY010000026.1, forward strand.
CCACGGTAGAACGGGGGACCTTCATATCGCTTCTCCTGTCTGCTGTCTCAGAGATACCGGCCCGTCAGCCGGCCGTGATCAAAAAGTACCTAGAACAGTCATACCGGTCATATCGAATGACCGGTGCGAGGCGCCGATCGGGGTATTTCTGGCACCGCGCGACGCTTCTCCCCCGGCATCAAAGGGCGTCAAGTCGCGTCATCGAAGGGCGGGTTGATGCGGCATTAGCCCTTTCGGCTGATCTCCTGATGCCTCCTCACCTCGCATGACGCGGCGTGTCGCTGCATCAGGAGCGGTTGGGCCGTGCTAGCGCCCGGATGCGGCCAAGGTCGATCGCGGCAAACGAAAGCACCCCCGGGACCTCGCGTCGATCCACTTGACGCAACCCATCGGTTGCCATAATGTCGCAATCAGTCGGTTGCTATACCCGTGGAGGCAGTCATGGCATTCCCTGATCGAATCGAGCGGACCATCGAGATCGCGCACCCGCCGGCGAAGGTGTGGACGGCGCTCACCACGGCCGAGGGACTGAGCGCCTGGTTCGGCAACGAGGCCGGGATCGATCTGCGCCCGGGCGGCGCCGCCTGGATGAAATGGGAGGGCGGCCACTCCGCCGACATGCGGGTGGAACGGGTGGAGGAGCCGACGGTGTTCGGCTTCACCTGGCGCATGGCCGAACTCCCCGAGGACGATCCGCGCCGCACCTACGTGGAGTTCACGCTCGAACCGGTCGGCACCGGCACCCGGCTGACGGTGGTCGAGACCGGTTTCGCCCAGCTCCCGGACGAGGTCTACCGCAAGGAGTACGGCGGTCACACCGAGGGCTGGGCCCGCGAACTGGGCGAACTGGTCGACTACCTCGATGCCGCCGCCTGACATCGAGGCGATCGCCGAACAGGTCTTCGCCGCTCTGGCCGACCCGAGCCGGCGCGCCATCCTGGCCGCGCTGGCTTCAGGGGGGCCGGCCACGGCCACGGACCTGGCCGGCCGGTTGCCGATCACTCGGCAGGCGATCGCCAAACACCTGGCCCTGCTCGCGGATGCCGGCCTGGTGACGGCCGAACCTGGTGAGCGGCGTCGGGTGCGATACCGGCTGCGGTCCGCGCCGATGCAGGTGGCGCAGCAGTTCCTGGCCGCGCTGGCGCGTGACTGGGACAGCCCGCTCGGCGCACTGAAAGATCACCTCGATGAACAGGCGCGCGGATCCTCGTGACAGGGATCGCCGCCGGACACACCGGAGGGAGAACCGACGGTGAACGTGGAAGTCCGGCGCCCGGCAGCGTCTGCCGGCGTGCTGGGGGTGACGCTCGGGCTCGCCGCGGTGTGCTGGGTGGCCGCGGTCCGGCTGATGCGGGGCATGGACATGGGCGTCGCGTCCCGGACCGGGTCATTCGGGTTCTTTGCCGCGACATGGATGACGATGATGGCGGCGATGATGCTGCCGGGCGCGGCCCCGGCGGTCGCGAGGCATGCCCGAATGGTCGGCGGACTGCGCGGCGCGCCGCTGTTCGCCGGGGCGTACCTCACCGTCTGGGCGCCGGCAGGTGTCGTGGCGTACGCACTGGACCGTCCGCACGGGTCGACGGCCGCAGGCGCAGTGGTGATCGCCGCGGGTGTCTACGAACTCACGCCGGTCAAACGGTACTTCCGGCGACGCTGCCACGAGGTTGCCGGTTCCGGGCTGAGGTTCGGACTGTACTGCGCCGGATCGAGCGGCGGGCTGATGGCGATGCTGGTCGCACTGGGCACGATGAGCGTGTTGTGGATGTCGTTGGTCGCCGTCCTCGCATCCGCCCAGAAGCTGCTGCCCGCGAAGACCGCGCTCGACGTTCCGCCGGCGCTGGCGATCGTCGGGCTCGGACTCGTCATCGTGGTCGCGCCCTCGCTGGTTCCGGGGCTCATGCCACCGATGACGTAGCGACGAGAGACAAGACAAGACAGGACCACACGGAACAAGGCAGGACAAGGAGACAGGTGATGACCGGTCACAAGACGGGGACCCACGAGGAATGGCTCGCCGCGAGGCTGGAGCTGCTCGAGGCGGAGAAGGAGCTGACCCGGCGGGGCGACGAACTGGCCCGGCGACGGCAGGAGCTGCCCTGGGTCCGGGTGGACAAGGACTACCGCTTCGACACCGGCGAGGGAACGGCTTCCCTCACCGACCTGTTCCGGGGACGTTCGCAACTGCTCGTCTACCACTTCATGTTCGGGCCCGACTACACCGCCGGATGCCCGTCCTGCTCGGCGATCGCCGACGGCTTCAACGGCTCCGTGGTCCACCTCGCCCACCACGACGTCATGTTCTGGGCGATCTCGCGAGCCCCGCTCGCCAAGCTCCACGCGTACCGGCAGCGGATGGGCTGGACGTTCCCGTGGGCGTCCTCCCACGGCAGTGACTTCAACTTCGACTTCGGGGCGGCGCACACCAAGGAGGAGTGGGAAGCCGGACTCGTCGCGTACAACTTCGGTGAGGAGGACCTGCGGCCGGCGACGGCCGAGGAGAAGGGTTCCCGCGACGCCTTCAGCCAGTCGGTCGTCGGTACGGACTGGGAGACCTACCGGCGAGAAGGCCCCGGCGTGAGCGCGTTCGCGCTGCAGGACGGCGCCGTCTACCACACCTACTCGGCGTACGCGCGCGGGCTGGACGGCCTGTGGGGCATGTACCAGTGGCTCGACCGAGCGCCCCTCGGCCGCAACGAGACCGGCTTCTGGTGGCACCGCCACGACGAGTACGAAAACCAGTGAGCGGAAACCGGAGGGTCATGAGGGCGGCCTGTGCCGGCCCCGGGCGCCACGGTGACTCGGCCAGGCCGCTGCGGTGGGCGAAGACGACGAGTTGAGCACCACCAATCCGGGGCTGAGCACGAGCCGGCCGGCGATCTCGTCGTCGGACAGCCGGTCGCCACCAGTGCGGTGATCTGCCGTTCCCGGTCGGTGAGCGCCTCCGGACCGCGGCGGGCCAGCTCCTCCAGGGGACCAGGGCCCGCCGGGATGGCGAGGAAGCGGCTGACGGCGATCCCGCCGCCGACCACGATAGGGTGCATCGCCACCGCGACGATCACCTGGACCCGGCAGACGTACGCACCACGGTCGATCAACCCGACGCAACGGTGAGTCCTCGCCCACGACTTGGCATGCTGGGTACGGCGTGCCAACGGGTACCGAGCCCGACGGCTGCCGAGGCACGAGGCCGACTCCACATGGCGGCCGTTCTCTGCACCTGCTCGGCCGCGAAAGGACTGAGGACTCTTGACGGCATACACAGTGCGCCCGATCGGGCGCGTCGAATCACCGTTGACCGATCGGGCGGCGGCCCCCCGCCAGCCCGACGAAGGAGCCCCCGACGCCTGGCTCGTCTTCGACGACCGGTACGCCCCCGCCCTCGACGGGCTGACCCCGGGCACGGAGGTACTGCTGCTCACCTGGCTCGACCGCGCCGACCGCGACACCCTCACGGTCCGCCCGCGCGGCGACACCACCCGCCCGCTCACCGGCGTCTTCGCCACCCGCGCCCCCGACCGGCCCAACCCGATCGGCCTGCACACCGTCCACATCCTCGCCATCGCCGGAACGCGCGTCCACGTCCGCAGCCTCGAAGCGCTCGACTCGACCCCGATCCTGGACGTCAAACCCCTTCTCACTCCGGACCGTTGACGACCGTACGAGGATGACGGCCACCGATCAGTTTCGGCCGATCCCGACTCGGCGGACTGGGAGCCGGTCTCCGTCCCGGGGCCGTTCTGGTCGCGCACTCACGAGCCCGGCGCGGACCTCGGCATCCGCGACGACGGCAGACTGGTGGCGATGGGGGGGCGAACGGCTCCGGCGTTCGGGGTGGACCGAGATCAGCGCCGTCTGCACAGCCCCCGAGGCACGCGGGCGAGGTCATGCCGCCCGCCTGGTCAGCGCGCTCGCCTCACGCATCCCGTCTCGGAACGAACTGCCTTTCCTGCATGTCGCCGAGACGAACACCAGCTCCACCGACCGAATCGGCCGGCATCTCGCCCACGGCCCGCACGGCACCCGGCGCCACGGTGTCCGACACCAAGGCACCCGGGAGCCTGTGCAAGTCGGCGACGGCCGAGCGGGATTCCCGCGGCGTCGCCTGCCGGGGTCAGCTCCCGCCCACTCCGAGTGCCGCAAGCAGCACCAGCACCAGCGTCGCGGCACCGAGAACGCCATGGGCCACGACGACGGGAACGGGCAGATGCCGTTCCGCGGGCGTCGTCTCCTCCCCTCCGGCGGCTGTGGCGGTGCGGTACACGGGGACCCAGCGGGCGAACATCGTGAAGCCGAGGAGTGCGACGGCGACGAGGATGCCGAGGGACGTCCAGGCCAGCGCCGACCGGTCGGCCGCGAGATAGACGATCCAGACGACCAGTCCGGCCGCCGCGAGCAGGAAGTGGCCGAAGACGACGGAGGCCGGGAAGCGGGTCGCCCCCGTCTGCTGCTGGCGCAGGCCGCCGCGGGCGATCCAGCGGGCGAGGAGGACGAATCCGCCGAGGGCGGTGACGACCCAGGCGACGAGAGCGGCGATGTCCATGTCGTACTCCAGTGGTTCCGGGGTGCGGATGTGGTGAGGACGGGGCTGTCGGTCAGGGGTGGTGCGGGGTGCGGTATCCCTCTGCCTGTACGGACTCCTCGGCGACGCGTACGCCGTAGCGGTAGGCGAGCTTGCCGCCGAGGTGGCCGGATACGCCGAGGGCGGCGAGCGCGACGGCGGAGAGCGCCAGTTGCCCGTATCCGACGCCGTGCCCTTCCGGGTATCCGCCGCCCTGCCGCCAGGCGAAACCGGCCGCGTACGCGGCGGTCACGACCAGGTTCAGCCCCATGTGCACCAGGCCCGTACGGAAGGCCGGCGTGCCCGCGGGGATGGCGAACAGGTCCAGGAAGCCCACGCAGGCCGCCGCCAGCGCACCGAGCACGCCGACCGCGATCAGCCAGGCAGAGCCGTGGGCCAGAAAGGCGGGCCGGTGGACGATCCGCGAGGAGACGTCGAAGACGAGGCTGCACACCCAGGCGCCGATCGGCACGGTGACCAGGATCGGATGGAACGGATGTCCGTACGGCCCGGCCAGCGCGCCACTGACGGGCTGCTTCGCCTGTCGCAGGCCCCTGAGATCACTGTTCACGGTCATACGGCACCTCACCCCTGAGTGCCCGTCGGCTATTTCACCAACGATTGTTGGTCTTATTCGCGCCATGGGTCAAGTGGCCGTCGCTCGCCCGGGTGAGGTCTCCACGGTGTCGGGAGCGGCGACCGACGGCCCGTTGGTCACCCTGCGTCGGCGCGCCGACGTACCGGCGGCGACACTGGCCGTCGCCCCGCACCCCGAGGACTGCGCGCCCAGCCTCACGCTGGGTGGCGACGCGCGCGGCGGCGCACTGCTCACCTTCACCGGTACCGCGATCGAACCAGTGGCGGGCGGCACCGCCCGGCTGCGCGTCCCCGGGAGCCTCGGCACGGGCGACACCTCGCTGGAGCCCCTTTCGCCGGAGCCGGGGTCGCCGTGCTCTGCCTGCTCCTGGTCGGATCCCGCTCGGCCGAGGCGCGTACGCGCGACACCGGCCCGACCTCGTCCAGCTGACCTCGCCCCGCTCGAGCGCCGTACAGGGCCGGCGGGTTCCTCGGGTGGTCGGTGACGGCCCGGTCATGGCCGACGAAGCGTGCTCCGGTCCCACCCACCGGGCATATCACCCGTAAGCATTGGTGAAACTTTTCGTGGCTGCTTCAGCCCTGGCCCAACAGGCCGGTGACCTGTGAGCGTACGACGTCCCACGCGGCGGTCGGCAGGTCGCCGAAGGCCGTCGCGTGCAGCGCGTGCAGGGCCTGATCGGTGTCGGTGGCGCACGGGGTGCTGCCGCTGAGCACGTCGTAACCGTCGCGTACCGCGACCCGCAGCCGCTCGACACCGTCGTCGGCGTGCACCGCCGAGGCGACGACCAGGGGCGGCGGTCCGCCTGCGTAGCCGGCCAGTTTCCGGTACGCGCAGGCGATGGGTTCACGCCAGCGCAGGCTGAGCAGGAGGGGGCGCTTGGCCACCAGCTCGGCCAGGTCCGTCTCATGGACGCCGTCGGTTTCCAGCACCATCGCCCGGGCGTCCAGGACGATCGCCGCGGGCAGCAGACAGCGCAGTGTGCTGCCGACGAGGTTCCCGCCGACCGTCGCCGTCCGCCGCACGGCCCCGGTGCCCACCGCGGCGGCCGCCAGGCGCAGCACGTCCGGCACGCGGTCGTCCATCCGGTTCAGGACCACGGCGCCTCCCACCGTCTCCCGACCCAGGACGTTGGCATCCGGCAACTCCCGTAGAGACATGGCTAGTTCGGGGAAGCCCTCGCGCTGCCATGCGGCCCAGAGGAGCGTGGCCCCGCCGATCGGCACGGCCCCCTCGGCCAGGCACTCCTGCGCTTCGGACACCGACGTGGGGAGACGCAACAACACAGCGACCGGCCTGCCTTCCTCAGGAGTTGACCGAAGACGGTGAGTCAGGTTCCGGCCAACCGCCCTCGCCAGGGCAGTCTTCTCGCCCGGACGGGGGCGCGTACAGGGCTCACATGGGCACGCAGTGCGCTCTCTCGTCCCGGCAGGGCGGTGAGATGGTGGTCAGGGCCACGTCGAGGGGAAATATGGACCCCTGCACCGGTGACATTGTGGACCTGTCCACGACGTCCGTGGTGAGGGCAGCGTGGTCGGCATGGACACACCTTCCGCTCCGTTCGCCCAGCTCGTCCCTGGCATGGTCGGGATGGCGCTGGTCGGCAGCAGCGTGAGCGTCTCGCGCGCGCTCGTCGACGCCCCGCTGTTCACCACCCAGGCGGTCCGGTACGCGGCCGCGACCGTGATCCTTCTGGTCATGGCGCGGCTCGCCGGTGCTCGGCTGGTGTGGCCACGGGGCCGGGAGTGGCTGTGGCTGGCCGGGATCGCGGTCACCGGTCTGGTGCTGTTCAACGTGGCTGTGGTGCGAGGTGTCGGCCACGCGGAGCCCGCGGTGATCGCTGTCGCGGTCGCGTGCGTACCGGTGGTTCTCGGGGTGGTGGGCCCGGTACTGGAGCGGCGCAGGCCGAGCCGGCAGGTCCTGTGCGCGGCGCCTGTCGTCATGGCGGGCGCGGTGCTGGTGGAGGGCACGGGCCGTACCGATGCCGTGGGTGTGGCCTGGGCGGCGCTGGCCCTGGGCTGCGAGGCCGCGTTCACGCTGCTCGCGGTGCCGGTACTGCGGCGGCATTCGCCGTGGGGAGTGTCCGTGCACGCGATGTGGCTGGCCGGTGCGCTGCTGGCCGTCCTCGGAGCGGCGACGGAAGGCCCGTCGGCCGTACGGGAGTTGTCCGGGTCACAGTGGGCGGCCGCCGGCTATCTGGCGTTGATGGTGACGGCGGTCGCCTTCGTGTTGTGGTATTCGACGGTCCGCGCCGCAGGGTCGGGGCGAGCGGGGTTGCTCACCGGCATCGCGCCGCTGGCCGCGGCGGTCGTCGGCGCCGTCTCGGGCAGCGGTGCGCCGCGGCCGTCGGTGTGGCTGGGCATCGCCGTGCTGATCCTCGGCCTGGTCGGTGGCCTGCGTCCACGCACCGTTCCCGGCGGCCAGGCTGTGGAGCTCGATCCCTCGGCCACGGCGCCCCCTTCGCCGGCCTCCACGCGCTCCCGGTAGTGCCCCCTCGTCCGGACTATGTGGGGGCACTACAGCCAGGCACGCCCATCTGCAGCGATGCCTGTCGGCGCGAGGCGTCCGGCACCGGATCGCCCGCGAAGGGATCGACGACTCCCACCGGCTGAAACGCCGTCGCTGAACCATCGAACGCACCACGGCCTGGCTCGCGGCTGCCGCCACCACGGCCACCACCGCTACGAACACAGGGCCGACCGCCTCCCTGCCGTCGCCGGCATCACCGTGGCGCTCATTGCGTCGGGCGCCTCTCGCAACGGGCGTGAGCCACCGTGCCGCGGCTAGGGGACGTTCCAGGCAGCGATGAACGGCTGCCCGCCGTCGGTGGCCAGGAAGCCCAGAGTGCCCGGATGCGGGTGGCCGAGCAGCCGGCTGTCGGACGCGTCGAGGCCAAGCCAGCGCGCGGTGAGCACGCGCGCCAGATGACCGTGGGCGACGAGGGCGACGTCGCCGTCGCTCAACAGCGGCCGGATCCGGTCCAGCACCGCGTCCACGCGCGCCGCCACCTGCTGGAGCTGCTCGCCGGGATGGTCGGCATCGCCGGGAACGACGCCGTCCCGCCACAGGTCCCAGCCGGGTCGCCTCTCACGGATCTGCACGGCCGTCAGGCCCTCGTAGCCGCCGTAGTCCCACTCCACCAGGTCGGGATCAGGCCTGACGCCGGTCAGACCGGCCAGCTCGGCCGTCCGCATGGCGCGGCTCAGCGGACTACTGAACACGGCGACCAGTCGGCGCGGAGCCAGTCTCGGAGCGAGAGCCTTCGCCGCCGCCTCCCCCGCATCAGTCAGCGGAACGTCGGTGCGGCCGGCGTGCCGGCCCGACAGACTCCACTCGGTCTGGCCGTGCCTGATCAATATCAGCTCACCCATGCCTGTGCACGCTATCTGATCTGGCGAACGAGATGGCCGCCAAGAGCAGCAGGCTCGTTCTCCCCGTCGGTGGCCACCGGGTTCCGTTCGGTCCCGCCCGTTACCGGAATCCCCCCGTCACCAAGTCCGCCGTAAGTAGGGTGATATGCATGAAGGCACTTTTGTTGTCTGGTGGCTCAGGTACCCGATTGCGCCCCATAACCCATACTTCGGCGAAGCAACTCGTACCGGTCGCGAACAAACCGGTGCTGTTCTATGGTCTGGAGGCGATCGCCGAGGCGGGCATCGCCCAGGTCGGGATCATCGTCGGGGACACCGCCGAGGAGATCCGGGAGGCGGTCGGCGACGGTTCCGCGTGGGGACTGGACGTCACCTACATCCCGCAGGCGGCGCCGCTGGGGCTGGCCCATGCCGTGCTGATCGCCCGTGAGTTCCTCCGCGACGACGACTTCGTGATGTACCTCGGTGACAACTTCGTCGTCGGAGGCATCACGGATCTGGTGGACGGCTTCCGCACCGAACGGCCGGAGGCGCAGATCCTGTTGACGAAGGTGCCGGACCCGACGGCGTTCGGGGTGGCCGAGCTGGACGCGGCGGGCCGGGTGATCGGCCTGGAGGAGAAGCCCCGGCATCCCAAGAGCGAGCTGGCGCTGGTGGGCGTGTATCTGTTCTCCCCCGCGATCCATGAGGCCGTGCGCTCCATCCGGCCGTCCTGGCGCGGCGAGTTGGAGATCACGGATGCCATCCAGTGGCTGATCGACGCGGGACGTGATGTGCGGTCCACGACCATCTCCGGGTACTGGAAGGACACCGGGAACGTCACGGACATGCTGGAGGTCAATCGCTCGGTCCTGGAGACGCTGGAGCGCCGGATCGACGGGACGGTCGACGACGACAGCGAGATCATCGGCCGGGTGCGGATCGAGCCCGGGGCGAAGGTCACCGGCAGCCGGATCGTGGGACCGGTGGTCGTCGGAGCGAACACCGTGATCACCGACTCGTACGTCGGCCCCTTCACCTCCATAGCCGGTGACTGCAGGATCGACGACAGCGAGATCGAGTACTCGATCGTGCTGCGCGACTCCTCGGTGAGCGGGGTACGGCGGGTGGAGGCCTCCCTCATCGGACGCAACGTCGAGGTGACTCCCGCTCCCCGCAAGCCAGCCGCCCACCGTCTCGTCCTCGGTGACCACAGCAAGGTGCAGATCTCGTCATGACGGCCCCCGCCTCTCCGACTCCGACCCACCCGACCCGGATTCTGGTGACCGGCGGTGCCGGTTTCATCGGCTCGCACTACGTCCGGACGCTGCTCGGCCCGGCCGGCCCCGGTGATGTGGCGGTCACGGTGCTGGACAAGCTCACCTACGCCGGCAACCCGGCCAACCTCGACGAGGTGCGCGCCCACCGGGGATTCACCTTCGTCAAGGGCGACATCTGCGACACCGAGCTGGTCGACGGCCTCCTCGCCGAGCACGACCACGTCGTCCACTTCGCCGCCGAGTCGCATGTGGACCGCTCGATCCTGGGCGCCGCCGAGTTCGTCCGGACCAACGTCCTGGGCACTCAGACACTGCTGGACGCCGCCCTGCGCCACGGAAGTCCGAAGACCTTCGTGCACGTCTCCACCGACGAGGTGTACGGCTCCATCGACTTCGGCTCCTGGCCGGAGACGGACCCGCTGCGCCCCAACTCCCCGTACGCCGCCACCAAGGCGGCCGGCGACCTGATCGCGCTCGCCCACCACCGTACCCACGGCCTCGACGTGCGGGTGACCCGCTGCTCCAACAACTACGGGCACCATCACTTCCCCGAGAAGGTCATTCCGCTGTTCATCACGAACCTGCTGGACGGCAGGAAGGTCCCGCTGTACGGCGACGGCGGCAACGTCCGCGACTGGCTGCACATCGACGACCACGTCCAGGGCATCGAGCTGGTGCGCACCAAGGGGCGCGCCGGTGAGGTCTACAACATCGGCGGCGGCACCGAGCTGACCAACAAGGAGCTGACCTCTTTGCTGCTGGAGGCCTGCGGCGCGGACTGGGACACCAGCGTCGAGCACGTCGCCGACCGCAAGGGGCACGACCGCCGTTACTCCGTGGACTGCACGAAGATCCGCGACGAGCTCGGCTACCGCCCCCGCCAGGACTTCGCCACCGGCCTTGCGGAGACGGTCACTTGGTACCGCGAGAACCGCGGCTGGTGGGAGCCGCTGAAGGAGCGAGCGGCGCTCCAGAGCCGCAGCCACACCCTTTCGACGACGAACAGGTGACCATGACCACCACTTGGCTGATCACCGGCGCCACCGGAATGCTCGGGCTGGATGTCCTCGCGCGGCTGCGCCGGGACGGCGAGGAGGCCGTCGGCCTGGCCCGGGGCGCTCTCGACATCACGGACGCCGACACCGTGCACGACGCGATCGGCGCGCACCGGCCCCGGATCGTGGTCAACTGCGCCGCGTGGACGGCCGTTGACGACGCCGAGGCGCACGAGGCTGACGCCCTGCGGGTCAACGGCGACGGACCCCGACACCTCGCCGAGGCGTGTGCGAAGACGGGCGCCAGTCTGATCCAGGTCTCGACGGACTACGTGTTCGCGGGCGACGCCACCGGCCCGTATCCCGAGGACGCCCCGACGGCACCGCGCAGCGCCTACGGACGCACCAAGCTGGCAGGGGATCGGGCGGTGCTGGCGGCGCTCCCGGACGCGGGGTACGTCGTGCGTACGGCCTGGCTGTACGGCGTGGGAGGCGGGAACTTCGTCGACACGATGATCAGGCTGGAGTCGGTCAGGGACACCGTCGACGTGGTCGACGACCAGCGCGGGCAGCCCACCTGGACCGTGGACCTCGCGGACCGGCTCGTACGGCTCGGGCGGGCCGGACTCGCCGGTTCGGCGCCCGCCGGGGTCTACCACGGCACCAGCGGTGGGGAGACGACGTGGTTCGGCCTGGCCCGGGAGGTCTTCCGGCTGCTCGGCGCGGACCCCGGCCGGGTCCGGCCGACCACCGGCACGGCCTTCCCACGGCCCGCTCCCCGCCCTGCGTACAGCGTCCTGGGGCACGAGCGCTGGCGCCGGACGGGGATCGAACCGATCCGCCCCTGGCGCGAGGCGCTGCAGGCGGCTCTCCCGGCTCTGCGAGACGAGAAGAAGGGCTCTTCCCGGTGAACTTCAGGATCCAGCCGACCGCTCAGGTCGACGAGACGGCCTCGATCGGTGACGGGTCGACGGTCTGGGACCTGGCCCAGGTACGGGAGGACGCCCGGCTGGGCCGCGGGTGCATCGTGGGCCGGGGAGCCTATGTCGGCCCAGGGGTGCGGATCGGCGACAACGTGAAGCTCCAGAACTACGCGCTGGTCTACGAACCGGCGGAGCTCGGTGACGGCGCGTTCGTCGGTCCGGCGGCGGTGCTCACCAACGACTGCTTCCCCCGTTCGGTGGACCCGCGGGGCCGGCTCAAGCGCGGTGGCGACTGGGAGCCCGTGGCGGTGGTGGTGGGCGAGGGAGCATCCCTCGGGGCCCGTTCGGTGTGCGTGGCGCCGGTGCGCGTCGGACGCTGGGCGCTGGTCGCGGCGGGTGCCGTGGTGACGAAGGACGTGCCGGACTTCGCGCTCGTCGCCGGCGTTCCGGCGCGCCGGATCGGCTGGGTCGGCCGGGCCGGCGTGCGGCTGGTCGAGCGGGAGGGCGAGGCGGGCGGATGGGAGTGCCCCGAGACGGGGGCGCTGTACGGCGAGAAGGACGGCCAACTCGTCGAGCACGCATGACACTTCACCGAGCGCGCGCATGACGTCTCGTGGAGCGCGCATGACGTCCGATTCTCCCAAAACACAGATCCTCGAACACGCGCAGGCATAACATGTGTGCGAACTGTGCAGACCGGGCACAGTTGGCGCACAAACCAGTGCCCAGGGGGGGGTTACCGGGTGGGGACACCTGTGTCCGAAGCGAGGAGCGGCCACCGCTCCGACGCCTGACGCTCTGACGTCTGCCTTTCCGCCGCATCGCCATCCGCGACGCGGCGATCACGAGCCTGCGCAAAAAGTGGACCCACAGGGGGGTTGGTGTGCGCAAAAGATGACGATCACACGTCTGGCGGCGCTCGGCCGTGAGGAGCCGCCGCTGCTCGCGCTGGCCCGGCGACTGCTCGCGGTCGCCGAGTCGGGGCTTCCGTCGATGCTGCTTCCCGGCGGCGAGGCCTTCGCCTTCACCATGGCCGGGCGGAAGGCGCCCGATGGTTCCTGGACGCTGGAGCGTCGCGGGACGAGTGCCCGGTACGCGGCCATCACCGCGCTGGGGGCAAGGTTCCTGCCCGAGGACCGCCAGCGCGCGGTGCTCGGCGGGCGTACCGCCGAGGAGTTCACGGGTCTGCTGGTCGAGTCGCTGCCCGGGGTGACCAACCTCGGCGACGCGGCACTCATCGCCTGGGCCGCCGCGGAGACCGGACATCCCAAACTGTCCGACGCCGTCGCGCGGGTCGGAGCCCTGGACGAGGACGGCCGGCCGCAGTACACCGTCGAGGCCGCGTGGGTGCTGTCCGCCCTGGCGGCGGCACGCGGCACGCTCGACGTGGAGAGCCGTTTCACCGCCGCCCGCGACCGTCTGCTGCGGGCCCGGATCGGCGGCAGCCCGCTGTTCCCGCACGCCACCGGGCCCGGCCTGGTGCCCTGGTACCGCGCCCATGTGAGCTGCTTCGCCGACCAGACGTACCCGCTCCAGGCCCTGGCCCGCGCCCACGCCAGCGGCGTCGGGGGCGGCGGCGATCCGCAGGCGCTGGCCGCGGCCGATGCGTGCGCGGCGCGCATCTGCGAGTTGCAGGGCGCCGGCGGGCAGTGGTGGTGGCACTACGACGCGCGCACCGGCGGTGTCGTGGAGGGCTACCCGGTCTACAGCGTCCACCAGCACGCGATGGCGCCGACCGCACTGTTCGACCTCGCCGACGCCGGCGGCACGGACTTCGGCGCGTCGGTCCGCAAGGGCCTGCGCTGGATGACGGACGTGCCCGAGCTGGCCGAACGCCCGGAGCTCCGGGAGCCGTTGATCCGCGACGAGCTCGGCGCCACCTGGCGCAAGGTCTACCGCGGCGACCCGAAGAAGGCCGTACGAGCCGCCAGGGGTCTCGGCACCCGCGTCGCTCCGAGCCTCCGCCTGAAGACCCTGGACCGGCTGTACCGGCCGCTCTGCGTGGACCGCGAATGCCGGCCGTACGAGTTCGGCTGGATGCTCCACGCCTGGCAGGGGGGCCGGATATGACGGCGCGCCGGTCCCTCTTCGGCATCGAGCTGGACCCGCTGACCATGGACGAGACCGTACAGCGCTGCCTGGAGGCGGTCCGGGACGGCAGACAGCTCGAGATCGGGGTGGTCAACGCCGCGAAGCTGGTGAACATGCGGCGGGATGCCCGGCTCGCCCGGGCCGTGACCGGCTGCGATCTCGTCCTCGCCGACGGACAGGCCGTGGTCTGGGCCGGCCGGGTGTTACGCGCCCCGCTGCCGGAACGGGTGGCCGGTATCGACCTGTTCCTGCGCCTGCTGGCCGAGGCGGAATCGGCCGGCATGTCCGTGTACTTCCTCGGCGCCAGACAGGACGCGCTGGAGCAGATGCTGCGCCGGATCGCCGACCGCTTCCCCCGCCTGAAGGTGGCAGGCAGCCGGAACGGCTACTTCGACGATTCCGAGCAGGAGGCGATAGCGGACACGATCGCCCGCAGCCGCGCCCAGATGCTGTTCCTCGGCATGACCTCGCCCAAGAAGGAGATCTTCACCGCCGCCCACGGCGCACGCACCGGCGCCCGCGTCGTCCACGGGGTCGGCGGCTCCTTCGACGTCCTCGCCGGGGTCACCAGGCGGGCGCCCGAGTCCTGGCAGCGGCGAGGGCTCGAATGGCTCTACCGCGCGCTGCAGGAGCCGCGCCGCCTGGGCCGGCGCTATCTCACCACCAATGCTGCCTTCGTCCTCATGACGGCGCGAGAGTTCCTCCGGCTCACCCCGTCGACCGCTCCCGCGAACAGGAGTCACTGATGCGCGTCGTCGTGGTTGGACAGGGATACGTCGGCCTGCCACTGGCCATCCGCGCCGCCGAGGTCGGGCACGAGGTGATCGGCTACGACGTCGACGCCCGGCGGATCAAGAGCCTTTCCGCCGGTGAGTCGTTCGTCGAGGACGTCTCCTCCGAGCGGATCCGCGCGGCACTGGACCGGGGCACCTACCGCCCGAGCGAATCGGCCCGCGACTGCGGCGGTTTCGACGTCGCCGTCGTGACCGTTCCGACCCCGCTGCACGAGGGCACTCCCGACCTCCGCTACATCAAGGAATCGGCGGTCACCCTCGCCCGCTACCTGCGCCCCGGAGCCACCGTCGTCCTCGAGTCGACCACGTACCCCGGCACCACCCAGGAGTTGTTCGCCCCGATCCTGGAGGACGGCTCGGGCCTCGCCGCCGGCGCCGACTTCCACCTCGGCTACAGCCCGGAGCGGATCGATCCGGGAAACGCCGTCTGGGGTTTCAAGGAGACCCCGAAAGTCGTGTCCGGCGTCGACGCGGCGTCACTCAAGGCCGTTCAGGACTTCTACGCACAGCTCGTCGACACCACCGTGCCGGTGAGGTCGCCCAAGGAGGCCGAACTCGCCAAGCTGCTGGAGAACACCTTCCGTCATGTGAACATCGCGCTGGTCAACGAGATCGCGATGTTCGCCCATCACCTCGACATCGACGTCTGGCAGGCCATCGACGCCGCCTCCACCAAGCCCTTCGGCTTCATGAGGTTCACGCCAGGACCGGGCGTCGGCGGCCACTGCCTGCCGATCGATCCCTCGTACCTGTCCTGGCGGGTGCAGCGCGAACTCGGCCAGAGCTTCCGCTTCGTGGAACTGGCCAACGACATCAACAACCACATGCCCGAGTACGTGGCGCGCCGGATCAGCGACCTGTTCAACGAAAGACGTCGGTCCGTGAACGGCTCGCGGATCCTGCTGCTCGGCCTGGCGTACAAGAAGAACACCGGCGACGCCCGCGAGTCCCCCGCCCTGCGCATCTCCCAACTGCTGCTCGACATGGGGGCCCAGGTCAAGGCGGCGGACCCGCACGTCGTCGAGGGCCTGTCGGTGGACACCCGGCTGGTGCGGGTCGAACTGACGCAGGATGAGCTGGCGTCCGCCGATGTCGTGGTGCTGCTCGCCGACCACGACACCTTCGACTACGAACTCATCGCCGAGCACGCCCCGTTCGTCCTCGACTGCCGTCGACGGCTGCCCTCCGGAACCACGATCGAGGTGCTCTGAGCCATGCCGCGAGTCGTCTGCGTCGCCGGGGCGCGACCCAACTACATGAAGATCAAACCGGTGATGGACGCCCTGGAACGCCGGGGCGCCGAGGTGCTCCTCGTCCACACCGGTCAGCACTACGACCCGGCCATGAACGACGTGTTCTTCTCCGACCTCGGCATCCGTCCGCCCGACCGCTTCCTCGGGGTCGGGTCCGGCACCCATGCCGAGCAGACCGGACGCGTGATGACCGCCTTCGAGCCCCTCCTCGGCGAGGTCTCCCCGGACGTCGTCGTCGTGGTCGGCGACATCAACTCCACCCTGGCCTGCGCCCTCGTCACGGCCAAGGCCGGGCCGCTGCTGGCGCATGTCGAAGCCGGGCTGCGCAGCCGCGACTGGAGCATGCCGGAGGAGGTCAACCGCGTCGCCACCGACCGCGTCAGCGACTACCTGCTGGCGCCTTCGCCCGACGCCGCCGACAACCTTCGGGCGGAGGGGTACCGGCACGACCAGATCCGCCTCGTCGGCAACGTCATGATCGATACGCTGCTGGCCAACCTGGAGCGGGCCAGGGCCTCGGACGTCCTGAGCCGGTTCGGGCTGACCAGAGGCGAGTACGGCCTGGTCACGCTGCACCGCCCCGCCAACGTGGACGATCCCGGGATCCTCGCCGCGCTCCTGAAGGCCCTGGGCGAGATCGCCGGCCGCTGCCCGCTGCTGCTGCCCGTGCATCCACGCGCGGCGCAGCGGCTGGCCGACATCGGCATCCCCGGCGGCATCCGGCTCGTGCCGCCCGCCGGATATCTGGACTTCATCGCCCTGCAGGACTCCGCCCGGCTCGTGCTGACCGACTCGGGCGGCGTACAGGAGGAGACCACCGCGCTGGGTGTGCCGTGCGTGACCCTGCGGGACAACACCGAGCGGCCCATCACCGTCGAGCAGGGCACCAACGTGCTGGCCGGCCGGGATCCGGCGCGCATCGTGACCATCGTGAACCGGGTTCTGGACGATCCGCCCGCGCCGCGCCGGCCCGACCTGTGGGACGGTCGTGCGAGCGACCGCATCGCCGACGTGCTGCTGGAGGGAGGCACCGCGAGCACACGACCGCGGCCCACCGACCGAACGTTCCCCATATGATCCGCTTGCGACATATGCTCGTCGAACGTCGGGTCGCGAGGGGGGACCACCATGGATCTGGCTGAGATCTTCCGTGTCATGCGCAGGCGCTGGTACGTCCTGCTGCCCGGGCTACTGCTGACCGCCGGTCTGACGGTCGCCGTGGCCCTGCTGGTTCCGGTCACCTACCAGTCGCAGAGCACGGTGGTGCTGCTGAACTCCCAGAAGGCCACCGTGGCCTACGACGGCAACCCGTTCCTCAGCGCCCAGACCTCGCTCACCGGCATGGCCGACAGCCTGGCCCGCAATCTCAACTCCGACGGCTCGGTGCGCGAGCTCAAGTCCCGTGGCGCCAAGGGGTCTTTCGAGGCCAAGCTCGCCGACAACGCCCAGGGGCCGCTGATGTGGCTGACCGTCACCGGCACCGACGAGGCCACTGTCCTGTCCTCGGACCGCGTCCTGACCGCGTTTGCCGAGGAGCGCCTGGATCAGTTCCAGCAACAGCAGTCGGTCGCCCCGAAGGCCATGATCCGCATGACGACAGTCGTGCCCCCGCAGAACCCGGTGGCGCAGACCAAGACCCGGCTCGAGTACATGGTCATGGCCGGGTGCCTGGGCCTGGTGTTGAGCCTGGTCGCCGTCTTCTACGTGGAGGCGCGCCGCCGGTCACGGACGTCCGCGCGATCGGAAGAACCCGCGCAGCCGGTCGCCGCCTCCCCCGAGCCGACGGCCGGGGAGCCGGACGCGGAACAGACCATCGCCCTCCGGTCCACGCCCAGCTGGTCGCGGCCCACCGAGAACAGGTCCGCCGAGAACCGGTCCGCCGCGGAACCGAGGGCCGGGCGGCCCGTCGTGGCCGTGGCGCCCGCCGCCGAGCCGCTCGACGAGGAGTCGACTCATGGACAG
Organism: Streptomyces sp. NPDC054783; assembly: GCF_053611725.1. Lineage (NCBI taxonomy): Bacteria > Bacillati > Actinomycetota > Actinomycetes > Kitasatosporales > Streptomycetaceae > Streptomyces > Streptomyces sp. NPDC054783. The sequence continues at coordinate 77,765 of NZ_JBSHAY010000026.1, forward strand.
CGTTCGCACACCGGCCGGCGAGACCGCTGAGCCGAGCGACACTCCCGCTCCCGACTCCCTCGGCCGGAAGGTCCGTTCGGCGGCCCGGTGGAGCCTGATCAACACCGTGGTCATGCGCCTCGGCAACTTCGCCACCGGCATCCTGCTGGCGCGCTTCGCCCTCGGACCGGCCCAGTGGGGCGTGTACGGCATCGCCCAGACCGTGCTCCTGGTCCTGCTCTCCGCGAACGAACTGGGTGTCAGCCTGGCCATCGTCCGCTGGGACGGCGATCCCCGCCGTTTCGCGCCGACCGTGCTGACCCTGGCCACCGCATCCAGCGGCCTGCTGTACGCCGCCCTCTTCGTGTCGGCACCGACGGTGGCCGGGCTGCTCGACTCGCCCGACGCCTCGGGCGTCCTGCGGGTGATGTGTCTGTGTCTGGTGATCGACGGGGTGGCCCAGGTGCCCGCCGGCTTCCTGACCCGGCAGTTCGCCCAGGGCAGGCGGATGCTCGTCGACGCGGTCAACTTCGTCCTCAGCACCGGCGTGACGCTGGTGCTGGCCTTCGCCGGCTGGGGAGCGATGAGCTTCGCCTGGGGCGCGGTCGCGGGCAACATCGCCGCCCTCGTCGGCTGCGCCCTGGCCGCCCCCGGCACGCTGCGGTTCGGCTGGGACCCCCAACAGGCCCGCGCACTGCTGGGGTTCGGGCTTCCGCTGGCCGGCGCGAGCCTTCTCGCGCTCGCCGTCGTCAACGTGGACACCATGGTCGTCGGCTCCACGCTCGGCGGAGTCTCCCTCGGCTTCTACGTCCTGGCCTTCAACATGTCCGGCTGGCCGGTGCGCGTCATCTCCGAGGCCGCCCGCCGCGTCTCCTTCGCCGGTTTCTCCCGCCTCGCCGACTCCCCGCAGGCCCTCGCCCGGGGCTTCAGCCGCGCGCTGGGCGTCCTGGTCACCGGCACCGTACCCCTGTGCGTGCTGCTCGGCGGCCTCGCCGCCCCCGTGGTCCACCTGCTGTACGGGAGCAAGTGGCTGCCCGCCGCTGACGCGCTGCCCTGGCTGATGGCTCTGGGTCTGGTCCGCATCGGCTGTGAACTCGCCTACGACTGTCTCGTCGCCACCGGGCAGCGCCGCTCCCTGATCCTCACCCAGGGGCTGTGGGTCGTCGCCCTGATCCCCGTCCTCGTCGTCGGCGCACGCCTTCACGGCATCGTCGGCGTCTCCCAGGGCCATGTGCTGGTCGCCGCCGGTCTCGTCGTGCCCGCGTTCCTGTACGCCCTCGGCCGGGCCGGGATCGGCCTCGTGCCCATCGCCAGGGCCTGCGCCTGGCCCTTCTTCGGAGGAGCCGTGATGACCCTGGTCGTCCTCGCCGCGAAGCGGTTCCTGGGCGACGGCGCCCTCGCCCTGTTCGGCATCGGCGCGCTCGCCCTGGCCTGCTATGTGCTGTGCGTGCTGCCCAGCCGCCGTTTCCTGCTCGGCTCCCGGACACCGGAGACCGTATGACGAGGCTCCGCCGTCTGCTCGCCGTCCTGGCTCTCCTGCTGTCCGCCGCCTGCACTTCGGGCTCCTCGGGGACCGACTCCGCGCCGCCCGCCCGGAGCCACTCCCCCGGCACGTCTCCGACCGCCACCGCGGCACCGGGCGAAGCCGGTTTCCCCGACGCCCGCACCACCGGCCCACGCATCCCCCTGACACCGCACTCCACGGGGAACATGAGCGTCAGGACCGACGGGACCGTCATCAAAGGGTGGGACATCACCGGCTCACTCGACATCTACGCCAACGACGTGACCGTCATCGACAGCCAGATCACCTCCGCCAACTGGTGGGGGGTCAACCTGCGCCCCGGCTACCACGGCCTGAGGGTCCTCCACACCACGATCACCGCCGTCCCCGGCAAGGGCCCCGACAACGGCGGAGTGGACTACGCCGTCTCCAACATGGGCACCAGCTCCGTCGAGGTCGGCTGGTGCGACGTCTCCGTCTTCGGCAACGCCCTCTCCATGGGCCAGGGTCACCTCCACGACAACTACGTCCACGACCTCGTCCCCTTCCGCAACAACGGCGGCGAGTGGCAGCACGCCGATGCGGTGATCAGCGGCGGCGGCAGCAAGGGCAGGCTGATCATCCGTCACAACACCCTGCTGAACCCCGTCGCCGTCGACCGGGGAGCGTCCGCCGCCCTGGGCCTGTTCGCCGACACCGGCCATGTCTCCGACACCGTCGTCGACGGCAATCTGCTGGCCGGCGGCGCGTACGCCCTCTACGGGGGTGGCGCGGGCGCCACCGGGATCTCGGTCACGAACAACGTCTTCTCCACCCGGTACCACCGCAACAGCGGCGTCTACGGAGCCGTAACCGCCTGGAACGCCCGCGGTCCGGGCAACGTCTGGCGCAACAACCGCTTCTCCGACGGCACCCCGATCACTCCCGAGCCGACCGGCTGAGAAAGAGGATCATGCGACGCATCACCCGCGGCACCTGGGAGCTCCTCAAGCGCACCTTCGGCTGGCTCGTCCTCTTCGAACTGCGCAACAAGGTGCTGCTGCTGCCCTCCGCGCTGCGGCTGCGCCGTCTCGAAACCGCAGAGGTCCGTCGCCTCGAGGCCGCCGCCGCGCCCCTGCCCGCCGCCCTCGTCGCCACGGTCATCGCCACCCACCGCCGCCCCGACGAACTCCGGGCGGCCGTCCGGTCGGCCCTGGCCCAGACCGTGCGCGATCAGGTCGTGGTCGTCGTCGACGACGGCGCCGGTCTTACCGAACTCCCCGACGATCCAAGGCTGTTCGCCGTTTCGCTGGCCCGCAACACCGGCGTGGCCGGAGTCGTGCGCAATGTCGGCGTCCGCCTCACCCGCTCGCGGTACGTGGCTTTCCTCGACGACGACAACCAGTGGGAACCGGACCACCTGGAACGTGCGCTGGCGGTCCTGGAGTCCCCCGGCGGGCCGGACGGCGTCTACACGGCGCTGCGCCGCGTCCTGCCGGACGGGAGCGAGCGCGACATCCTGTCCGTGCCGTTCGACCGTCGCCGGGCCGCTCGGGAGTCCTTTCTGGACACCAACGCGTTCGTCGCGAGACGCAACCGGGCCTTGCACTTCAGCCGTCTGCGGCGTACCCCGGACGTGCTCCCGCGTGAGGACTGGGAGCTGGTCCGCCGGTACAGCCGCCGGTACCGCGTGCGCCATGTGCCGTACGCCACCGTGCGGTATCTGGTGAACCCCGGGAGTTTCTACACGACTTGGTCCGGCTGAGGTCCTGGAGTGACGCGCAGGGCGCCCGGCTTGAGCAGGGCGGCCGCCGCCGCCCGGCTGGCCCTCCTGCCGAGGGCGGCCCGCGACGTCTCACGCAGGAACACGGCACCGCGGAAGCACGCCGTCGCCACGGCGCCGTGACGCCGTTCGTACAGCCGCACCCGGTTGAGCGTGAGCAGGGTCCACAGCCGGGGCGAGACCTGGGAGTCGCCCCCCAGATGCACCGCTTCCGCCGTCGGCTCCAGATGCGTGCCGTATCCCAGGTCCCGTGCGCGCAGGCAGTACTCGGTCTCCTCCGAGTAGAGGAAGAAGGACTCGTCCCACGGACCGCAAGCGGCCAGGCAGTCGGCCGAGATGGCCATGAGCGCGCCGGTCGCCCAGTCCGCCCGTGTGGGCCGTCGATACGCGGCGGGGTCGGTGACGAGTTCGCTGAGGCGCGGGAAACGCCCGGCCCGGCGGTTGCCGATGACGGCCTCACCGAGGGCCCTCGACAGGCTCGACTCGCGGCGCAGCGAGTAGTGGGGGGTGTCCCGGCCCTCTTCGTACAGAAGGGGTACGGCGATCCCCACTCCGTCGCCGAGGCGCTCGACGAGCCGTTTGGCACAGCCCTGCCGCATACGGATGTCGGGGTTGCAGATGAGAGCGACGCCGTACTCACCGGCGGCGCCCAGGGCCGCGTTGATACCGGCGGCGTATCCGGCGTTGCGGCCGGTCCGGACGATGGTGGCGTCGGGTGCCAGCGTCTGGAGAACCTCGACGGTGTCGTCGGCCGAGTCGTTGTCGGCGACGACCAGCCGCCAGTCGAGGCCGGCCATGCCCTCGCCGAGCGCGGCGAGGAACCCGGGGAGCACCGGGGCGCTGTTCCAGGTGACGACGATGACGGCGACGGGACTCATCGGGACTCCACGAGTTGGGGGAGCTGGACTCCTGCGGTCTGACCGGGGTCATGCACTGCTGCGGCGGCAGCCTCGCGCCGTACGAAGCCCAGACAGCTGCCCCCCGCCCCCAGAATGAGGAAGAACATGCCGGCGAACATGGGGAAGCTGAGCGAGTCGAACGTGGCGCTGATGACCAGGGCGACCAGCGACGAGGCGAAGAAGGCCTGGCCCAGCTCGCGGTCGGACTCGGTGCGGGCCAGGCGCCGGATGGCGCCGCCGTGGTGGATGCCGGTGATGAACAGGACGAGCAGGGCGACGAGCCCGAGCACGCCCATCTCGGCCAGGCCCAGCATGTACTGGTTGTCCGTGAAGAAGTACAGGTCCGGAGTGAAGGTGCCGAAGCCCCGCCCGAACCACGGATGTTCCTTCAGATAGGGCGTGATCGCGCTGTACTTGACCGTGCGGGCCTGAGTGCTGCTGTCGGAGTTGGACAGAAAGGAGGCGAACAAGCCCGTGATCGTGCCGATCAGACCCGGCACGAGGGCCTTGAAGACGGCCACGGAGGCCGTCATCACGCCGATCGCGGCCCAGCGCCGGGCCGGTTTCCAGCGCGGTACCATCACCAGCGCCACCAGCAGCAGGCCGATGATCGAGGTCCTCGACACCGACAGGGGCAGCGCTCCGGCCATCAGCAGCACCGGGCCCCAGCGGCGCAGCGCGTGGAGGTGGCGTCGTACCGGGTCCAGGGCCTGCTGGACGGCGAAGGGCAGGAGGATCGCCAGCATGCCGGCGAACTCCAGCGGCTGGGCCGTGGTGGCCCGGGGCCGGGTGAAGGCGCCGCGGTCCATGACGCTCACCTGGGCCACGCTGGTCTGGAGCCCGGGGATGTGGATGGAGTCGGCGATGTTGGTGGCGGCGAAGAAGTCGTAGAAGCCGATCGCGGCCACGACGGATCCCATGACGACCATCCGGCGCATCAGGACGTCCAGCCGGCCGCGCTCCTGCACGGCCGCCGAGGTCAGCACGACGAGCGACACCCACACCAGGAACCCGATGAGCCCTCGGTCGGCCCCGAGGACCTCCTCGTGCGAGCTCTCGCGCATCGCGTCCGCGACGTACGCCGCCAGCACGGCCAGACCGAGCCCGCACAGCGCGACCCGGGGGGTCCTGGTCCCCGGCGCCGGAAGGACACGGCCGCCGAGCCAGGTCGCGAGGTACCACAACAGTCCGAGCAGGGCGAAGACGTTGGCCGGGGTGCCGACGCCGCCGAGCGCGGGCAGCGCCAGGTTCGACGGGATGAAGAAGGCCAGCGCCAGGTAGACGGTGAGGACCGCCGTGGCGTCGACCCGTCGGGCGAGCAGGCCTGCTCGTACCCGTCGGCGGCTGGGGGCGTCCTGCGGTCGCGGGACGAGGCCGTTCCCGGCGCGGCGCCGGCGGCGGACCACCGCGACGCCCTCCAGCAGGATCGACAGCAGGAACGCGCTGACGACGCCCAGGATGACGACCGCCGCGATGTCCTGATAGCGGGTCTTGGACTTCGACACCGGGGTCTGCGGCAGGACGACCGGCGCTGTCTGGACGAAGTAGGTGGGCGGGACCTTCGCGGCGGCCTGCAGGGCCTTCAGTTGCTCGCCGGCGAAGTCCGTCAGGGTGTTGGTCTCCTTGAGCACCTTGGCCCGGTCGGTTCCGGTGACGCTGAGCGAGAGCAGCGGGCTCTCGCTTTCCGGCGCGAACCCGGCCGTGTACGGATCCGTGACGCCCCGGCTGTGCAACTCCTTGGCGGCGTCGGCCGATTCAAGGGTTCTGATCAGTACGTCGGCCGTGACGATGAGCGAACCGCCCGCATTGGAGATGGGGTTGCCGAACGTGGGGGCCAGCCGGGCCACGGCCGAGGAGTCCAGCAGTGCGACCGAGCTCTGCGACTGGTAGGAGACGGGCACGGTCACGTACAGATAGGCGCCGCCGAGCAGACTGAGCAGGGTGAGGGGCACCATGAAGTACCAGCGTCTGCGCAGAATGGCCCATATCTCGCCAAGGCTCACGAACCATCCCCCCATTCGGTGGCATCCAGCCGCGCGTCCTGCCAGTATCGGAGGTGACGGAAGGAACTCGTATGTCGCCCGGGAACGTCGCCGATGCGCTGCTCCGCCGCTGGTACGTCGTGGTGGTCGCGCTGCTGCTGACGGCCGCGGGGGCGTACCACGTGCTGCGCCCCGCCCCCCAGTACGTCGGCTCCGCGGTGGTCGTCCTCAAACCGCCGGTGACACGGAACCAGCCCAACCAGCTCACCAATCTGCAGCCGCCGCTCGCCGTGGTCTCCTACGCCGTCATCCAGCAGCTGCAATCCCCCACTGGTGCCGCGGAGTTGACTGCGGCGGGCGTCCGCGGGGCCTACCACCTCGTCCCCCGCAACAGCGGCACCAGCGCGACGCCGCGCTACCTGATCCCTTCCCTGCAGGTGCAGTCGCAGGCGTCGGACCCCGACGCCGCCGTCACCGCGGTGCGACGCATCATCGACGTCTACACCAAGCACGTCGAAGAGATGCAGACGGTCCAGGGAGTCCCCGCCGGGTCGCGGATCACCGCCTCCGTCCTGACCTCCCCGAGCGCCGCCGAGGTACAGGGCGACAAGAGCCGGGGCCTGGCCGGCACCGCCCTGCTGGGCCTCGCCGGGGGCGTTCTCGGCGCCTTGTGGCTCGACCGGTATGTGAGGGGCCGCCGTCAGGTCGCGCCCGGCCGGCACGCCGGTCCCGTTCCCGCGACCGGCTGAGCAGAACTGGTCGCTCATCAGATACCGCGCCGCTTCCAGGACTCCCACCACAGCCACTCCCGCCCGCGCTCGGCCACCGCCGACCACACCAGCGGCTGCAGATACGGCATCGCCCTCGGACCGATCCGCCTGCGCAACCGCAGGGCGCGGTACTCGGGCAGCGCCTTGTACCCCGACAGGCACTGCTCGGCGAAGGCCACACAGTCATCGACCGGTACGACCCCTGTGCGCCCCCGGTCGTAGGCACGGTAGGCCCGGCGCAGCGCGAAACGGGCGAGCCGGGTGTGCACCTCGAGGGCCAGGCGGTCGGCGTGGGGCAGCCGGTCGGCACATTTGGCGAGCACCGAGTCGAAGGCAAGTCGGCGCTGGCGCAGATCGTCCAGCTGACCGCCGAAGTCGGTCGTGGACATGTTCTTGCCGTGGACGCGGTAGAAGGCCTGATCGGCGCCGCGTACGTAGCCGACGTCGGCGTGTGCGGCGAGCCGCATCCACATCTCGATGTCGCCGGCGTGCGGAAGTTCGGGGTCGTAGCCGCCGACCGTGCGCTGCAGGCTGGTGCGGACGACGACCTCCGGGGAGGTGATGCAGCCGGTGCCCTCGCGGAAGCGCCGCTCCAGCCACCACTGGCCGGGGTGGACGACCGAGCCGGTACTCCGCGTACGGGCCTTCGGCAGCGGGCCGCCGTGCTGGAAGCGCAGAGGGCGGCCGTAGGCGAATCCCGCCTCGGGGTGGGCGTCCAGGAGCGCGGCGGCCCGGACCAGCGCGCCCGGGACCAGCCGGTCGTCGGCGGACAGGAGCGCGACGTAGTCGCCGTCGGCCCATTCCAGCAGGCCCTCGTTGTAGGTGGCGATGTGGCCCTTGTTGGTCTCGTGCGCGCGGACCTCGATGCGCGGGTCGGCGGCGGCCAGCTTGTGCGCGATCTCCGCCGAGTCGTCGGGCGAGGCGTCGTCGATGATGAGCACCCGGACGTCGACGCCGTTCTGCTCGTCCAGGACACTGCTGACGCAGTCGGCGAGGAAATGGCCGTACTTGTAGCAGGGGATCACAACACTGACGGTGCTCATCGGTGGGCAAGCCAATCCCCGCTGGTGGCCTCCGGGTTGCGCGGGGACCACCAGCGGTGCGCTCGGGTCGGTCAGTTCTTCTTCTTGCGGACGGTCTTGCTGGTCAGGGTCCAGCTGCGGGACCTCACCGTGTGGTGGTGCCCGTCCCGGGCCGTGACCGTGACCGTGAACCGTGTGCCGTCCGGCAGCGGGGCGGACAGGTGGACGGACACCTTGTGGGTGGCCCGGTCGTAGGAGGTGATGGCTGTGACGTGGAGCTTCCTGGCGGCAGCCGCCTCGGGGCCCGGCAGGATGGTCACGGTCGCCTCCACGGACGACACGGACTTGTCGGTCACCGTCATGACGAGGGCGCTCGCCGCGTCGGCGGTGTGCGTCGCCGAGGACGCGGTCGCCTCCGAGGCGGTGGCCGCCGCCAGAGACCCGCTGGGATTGTCGGCGGTGAAGATCGGGCCGACCCAGTAGTCCGCGGATCCGTAGGAGCTGTTGGGGAAGGCCGAGCCGGCGCCGTACCGGTAGAGCCCGTTGTGGTGCGCGGTGGTGTCGGCGGTGGCGGTCAGCGGATACGACTGGTGGGCCGCCGCGAAGTAGCCGCCGTCCACCGCGTAGTTGCCGTTCGGCGCGTGGTACGAGACGACGTACGGGGTTCCGGCGGTGATGGCCACCGGCGTGGCGAACGTCAACTGCTGCCAGCCGGAGGCCGTCTCGCCGGTGAAGGTGCCGGTGGCGAGCAGCGTGCCGTCGTCGGTCCACAGGCTGCCGGTGTGGGTGCCCGTGTTGCCGGTGCCCTTGTAGAAGGTGACGCCGGTGACCCAGCCGCTCGCCGAGGACGTGAACCGGGTGCCGAGCTCGACGGAGTTGGCGTCGCCGGTCATGTCGGGGGTGGCCGGCACGGCGGAGGAACTCCACAGCGTGCAGGGGCAGGTGACCGCGGGCGGGGTGGAACTGGTGGTGAAGGACCAGGTCACCGGGTCCGTCATGGCGTTGCCCCACACGTCGGAGGCCTGGACGGAGGCGGTGTACGCGGTGTGCAGCGCCAGCTCCGTCGACGGGGTGAAGGTCGCCTTGTTCGACGCGGGGAAGGTGACGGCTCCCGGCACGGAGTTGCCGTCCGGGTCCTTCAGGCTGATCCTCAGGCTGTCGGGGTCGACGGCCGAGCTGAAGGTCGCCGACACCGGGGCCGTGATCGACGCGTCGGTCGCCCCGGAGGTCGGGGAGGTGGAGGTGACGGTGGGCGGGGTCGTGCTGGCCGTCGAGGTGTCCAGCACCACGTCGACCCAGTAGTTGCTGCCGGAGGACTGCGAGGACGGGAACGCGCTGGTCGAGCCGTAGTGGTAGACGCCGTTGCCGCCGTCGGTGCCGGACTTCAGTGCCGTGAGCGGGGCGAGGCCGGCGTCGCTGTCGGAGAAGTAGCCGCCGTCGTAGGAGTATCCGCCGTTGGGGGCGAAGTACGAGGCGACGTAGGTGGTGTTGGCCTTGACGCTCACCGGGGTGGCGAAGTTCAGCTGCTGCCAGCCGGAGGCCGTCTCGCCCGTGAAGGTGCCGGTGGCCAGGCGGGTGCCGGAGGCGCTCCACAGGCTGCCGGTGTGTGTTCCGGTGTTGACCGGTGACTTGTAGAAGCGGACGGCGGTGATGGAGCCGGCCGCCGTGGTACGGAACTTGACGCCGAGCTCCACCGAGCTGCCGTCGCCCCCGTTGACGGTGCCGGGCACGGCCGTGGCCGGGAAGACGGTGCAGGGGCAGGCCTGGGGGCCGACGGTGACCGGGACGGTGGCGACGGCGCCGATGTTGACGCTGTCGTCGACGGCGCGGACCTTGATGGACGCGGTGCCGGGACTCGTCGGGGTCCAGCTGTAGCTCCAGGACGCGAGGCCCTTTGCGGCCTTCCAGGTGGTTCCGCCGTCCGTGGACACCTCCACGCGGGCCACCACGCCTCCGCCGGAATCGGTGGCGGTACCGGTGATGGTGACCGGCTTCAGCGCCGGGACGGTGACACCGGAGGCGGGGCTCGACACGGTGACCGTCGGGCCGGTGGTGTCGGTGGAGGCGCCGGCTGCGACGAGGTTGCTCTGCAGGGTCAGCGACTGGACACCCATGTCGGCGAGGATGTTCACCGTCGCCTGCTGCATACGGGAGTCCTCGGTGACCACCGTGTCGGCGGGGTTGTAGGTCGGGACGTTGGTCAGGCCCCACGACCACTGCACGGTTCCCGAGCCGAAGACCAGTGCCCCGGAGTCCTGGTCGCGGAACTCGACCAGGTTGTGCGTTGCCGTGCCGTTGCCGTACACGTTGCCCCAGTCCATGCGGAGCTTGCCGTCGTTGATGTCCACCGTCGTGGACGACACGTCGATGGCTCCGGCGGGTCTGGTGCTGTTGTCGATGTCGCTGTCCCACTCGTAGCCGAGGGTGCCCGTCGGGAAGGTGGCGGTCTGGCCGGCGGTGAGGTTCGCGATGGAGGTGTTGCGCCAGATCCGGTTCCTGCCGTACGAGCCGGGCACCGTGATCGCGTCGCTGCGATAGCCGTTCACCTGGAACATGGAGCCGGTGAGGATGTTCGGCGGCTGGTAGTCCTGCCCGTAGTGGGTGCTGGCCGGGTCCATCCAGGTGCCCGTCCAACTGCCGCTCGGGTCGGCGATGCCGTTGTTCTGCGCCATCTTGGTCATCTTGTAGCAGACCAGGGTCCGGTCCGCCGTGTTCGTGCCGTCGATGCTCGGGGCGAGCCGGGTCTTCCAGAAGACCTCGTTGCCGCTGAAGAAGGCCTCCCGCACGCCGGCCTTCCTGGCCGCCAGGACGTTGGAGTACTGGCTCTGCGTCCAGTACTCGTCATGGCCGGAGGACATGTACGCCTTGTGCTTCTCCAGCAGGGTGGCACCGCCGGCCGACGACACGTCCACGCCGGACAGATAGCTGACGTCGTAGCCGTTGCGCTCCAGCCAGGACAGCATCATGTACTCGGAGCCGTAGATGCCGTTGTCGCCGCCGATGTCCAGCGGCCGGTTGTAGCTGACCTCGTAGGCCCGGCCGTCCGGCGCGGGCCCGGCGCCGCCGTAGAGGTCCTGGCCGCCGTAGTCGTTGTAGGCCTGCCAGGTCTGGTCGCTGGTCTGTACGACGACGTCGGAGGTACTGGAGTCCTTGCGGACGACGAACGGGTACGGCATCAGGCCGTCGCCGTCCGTCTGCGTCAGGTTCGCGATGTACAGGCCGGACACGGCGTCGCTGGGCACCGTCCAGCTCGCGGTCACGGGCCAGTTGCCGCAGTCGACCAGTCCGGTGCCGCTCTTGGTCGTACAACTCGCCGGTTTGGTGAGGTAGTTGGCCGGATGGGTCACGGCCGCCTGGGTCGCGGTGGACATCTCGCGCGCGCCGTCGCCGCCGTACCAGCCCAGCCGGTAGATCTCGATGTGGTACGGGACCTTCGACTGGACCTTGAACTGGACGGTGTCGCCGGCCTGGACGCTCTCCTTGGTGGAGAAGCCCTGGATGTCGCCGTACGCGTTGGGCGAGAACCAGTCGGACTTGGGGCTGCCCGGCTTGGAGTTCTCGCAGACGACCGGGTTCGAGCCCGTTCCGCACGGGTCGGATGCCGCCTGGGCGGTCGCGGCCTGCGGGAGCACCGCCCAGATCAGTGCTGCTACGACGGCGAGGCGGCCGCCCCGGAGCCGTCTGCTCCATCTGTTCATGTGTACCTCTCAGCGGTGCTGTGCAGGACCGGCCCGTGCGGCCGGGGTGGAGCGTGAGGACCGGGACCGGTCAGCTTCCGAGCGCGTCGGCGAGCGCGTCCACGACGCGCTGCTGCTGGTCGGGGGTGATCTGCGGGTAGAGCGGCAGCGACAGGATCCGTTCCGCCGCCTTCTCGGCGTTCGGGAAGTCGCCGCGGGAGTGGCCGAGATGGCGGTACGCCGGCGTGAGGTGGACCGGGGCGGGGTAGTGCACCCCCGCGCCGATGCCCTCCGCGTTGAGCTTGCCGCAGACGGCGTCGCGGTCCGCGCCGGTGACCTGGACGACGTAGAGGTGCCATACGTGGACGTTGCCGGGCGCCGTCGTCGGGAGCACGACTCGTCCGGCGGCCGCCAGGTCGGCGAGCAGCGCGTCGTAGCGGGCCGCGGCCGCCCGCCGGGCCGCGTTGCCGTCCGCCAGCCGTGCCAGCTTCGTCCGCAGGACGACGGCCTGCAGCCCGTCCAGACGGCTGTTGAACCCGGGCACGTCGTGACGGTACTTGGCGACGCCGCCGTGGTTGGCTGTCGCGCGCACCAGGCCGGCCAGTTCCTCGTCGTCGGTCAGCACCGCGCCCGCGTCGCCGTACGCGCCGAGGTTCTTGCCCGGGTAGAAACTGGTGGCCGCGATGGAGCCGCTGCCCGGCGACCGGCCGTCACGGGTCGCGCCCTGGCACTGGGCCGCGTCCTCGACGACCCCTACCCGATCGGGCAGTTGGCCCGACAGCTCCGTGACGCCGGCCATCTGCCCGTAGAGGTGGACGGGGACGACCGCGCGAGTGGCCGGGCCGACCGCGTCCAGCGCGGCCTGGGGATCGAGCAGGTAGGTGTCGGGCCGGCAGTCCGCAAGGACGGGTCGTGCGCCGGTCCTGGTCACCGCACCCGCGGTGGCGATGAAGGTGTTGGCGGGTATCACGACCTCGTCGCCGGGCCCCACCCCGCTTGCGCGGAGGGCGAGTTCGACGGCATCGGTGCCGTTGGCGACACCGACGCAGTGCCCGACGCCGCCGAAGTCCGCGTACTCCTGCTCGAATCGGCGGACCTCGTCGCCTCCGATGAAGGCGGTGCCGGCCAGGATCCGGTCGAATCCGGCCCGTACCTCGTCGGCGACCTCCTCGTGGGCCGCTTTGAGGTCCACGAGCGGAATCTGGTTCATGTCAGCGGTCCCCCCACTGTGCGCGTCGCACGTCCTGTTCGCGTCGAAAGTTCGTCGAGCGCGGGCGTGTCCGCCGCGCGCAGCCGCCGGGCCGGGCTCCCCGCCCAGACCTCGCCCGGCGGAACGTCGCCGAGCACGCTGCTCCCCATCCCGATCAGCGACCACGCGCCGACCGTCGTGCCCTCCCTGACCAGCGCCCCGGAGCCGACATAGGCGCCTCGTTCCAGCCGTACGCCCCCGCCCAGGCGGACGCCGGAGGCAAGTGTGGCGCAGTCCTCGACCACGTCGTCATGGGTGAGGACGACCTGCGGCATCACCGCGACATGCGCGCCCACCCGCACGGTGGCGGTCAGGACGCAGTGCGCGAGCAGGACCGAGCCCGGGCCGACCTCGGAGGTCGCCGACACCACCGCCGTCGGGTGGATCACGGTGGCGTAGCGGTCCGCGGGCAGGGCGAGCCTGCGGACCAGCCGGGCACGGGCCGCGTAGTCCCTGGGGTTGCCGACGCAGATCACCACCTGGGCGTCGGGCAGGTCGTGGACCAGCTCGCAGCCGCCGAGGACGGGGACGCCGTCCACCTCGGTGCCGCGCAGGGCCGGGTTGTCGTCGACGTGCCCGAGCAGCTTGAACTCGCCCGCGTCCCGTACGGCCTGTGCGGTCTCCCGGGCGAACCCGCCCGCGCCGACGATCAGCAGCCCGCTCATCTTCGGGCCTGTTCGCGCAGCGCTGTCACGACGCGGTCCTGCTGGGCCTCGGTCATCGTGTGGAACAGCGGCAGGATCAGCGAATCGCGGGTGATCCGCTCGGTGACCGGCAGCGGAGCGCAGGGGTGGCCCGCGTAGGCGGGTTCGAGGTGTGCGGCCATGATCCCGCGCCGGGCGGAGACGCCGGCCTCGGCGAGCGCGGCGAGCAGGTCGTCCCGGCCGACGGGGAAGTCCTCGTCCAGCAGTACCCAGTAGGACTGGAAGTTGCTCTGCCCGTGTGCGGGGTCGCGTACGGGGGTGAGGCCGGGGACGTCCTGCAGCAACGTGTCGTAGCGGGCCGCCAGTTCGCGTCGGCGGGCGATCATCGCGTCGAGCCTGCCGAGCTGGACCAGGCCGATCGCCGCCTGGACGTCCGTCATCCGGTAGTTGAACCCGACTTCCAGGTAGCTCTCCAGGACCGGCTTGTTGCTCGCGTGGCGCTCGGCCGCCGAGGCGTTCATCCCGTGCTCGCGCAGCCGGCGCAGGCGTGTCGCCCACTCGGGGTCGTCGGTGGTGATCATGCCGCCCTCGCCGGTGGTGACGAGCTTGCGGGGGTGGAAGGACCAGGCGGCGAGCAGCGCGCCGTGCCCGACGGGCTTGCCGCCGACGGTCGAGCCGATGGCGCAGGCCGCGTCCTCCAGCAGGGGCAGGTCCCAGTCGGCGCAGGCGGCGCGCAGGGCGTGCACGTCGGCCGGTACGCCGCCCTGGTGGACCGCGAGGACGGCCCTGGTGCGGGGGACGCGGACCGCGTCGACGGTGGCCGGGGTCAGGTTGCCGGTGGCCGGGTCGACGTCGGCGAACACCGGCTCGGCGCCCACGTACCGTACGGCGTTGGCGGTGGCGATGAACGACAGCGAGGGCACCACGACCTCGTCGCCGGGACCGAGGCCGAGGGCCACGAGGGACAGGTGCAGGGCGGTGGTGCAGGAGCTGACGGCGATGCCGTGCTCGGCGCCCACCCGCTCGGCGAAGGTCCGCTCGAAGGCGGCGACCCGGGGCCCTTGGGCGACCCAGCCGGACAGCACCGCCTCGGAGGCGGCCCGGGCCTCCTCCTCGCCGAGCCAGGGGATCATCACCGGGATGCGGTCGGTGCTCACTTGGCCGCCTCCCGCTCCGCGCGCCACCACTCCACCAGGTCCCGCAGCCCGGTACGCAGGTCGATCCGCGCCGTGAACCCGAGCCGCTCGGCGGCCTGCGAGGTGTCCGCGAGGCGCCGGGTCACCCCGTTCACCGCACGGGCGGGCCCGTGCACCGGCTCCAGGCCCTGTGCCCCCATCGCCTCCAGCAGGCCCTCGGCGAGCTCCTTCAGCGAAGTCTCCGTACCGCTGGCGACGTTGAAGACCTCATCGGTGAGATCCGACCCGGCGGCGAGCACATTGGCCCGGGCTATGTCACGGACGTCGACGAAGTCCATGGTCTGCGTGCCGTCGCCGAGGATCAGCGGGGGCTCGCCCGCCTCGATGCGCTCCATCCAGCGGATGAGCACCTCGGTGTAGAGGCCGTGGATGTCCATCCGGGGGCCGTAGACGTTGAAGTAGCGCAGCGCCACGTAGTCCAGTCCGTACATGGCGTGGAAGCTGCGCAGCATGCCCTCGTTGAAGGCCTTCGCCGCGCCGTAGAAGGTGTCGTTGTTGTACGGGTGGTGGCGCTCGGTCGTCGGGAAGGTCTCGGCCATGCCGTAGACGGACGCCGAGGAGGAGGCGATCACCTTGGCGACCCCGGCCTCGGCCGCCGCCTCCAGGACGTTGAAGGTGCCGTCGACCAGGACCTCGTTGGCCAGCCGGGGCTCCTCCGCACACTGGGTGATGCGGATCGCGGCCAGATGGAACACCAGGTCGGCGCCCTCGGTGACCTTCCGTACGGTGGCGGCGTCGCGGACGTCGCCCTCGACGATCTCCACGACGCCGCTGGGCAGGGCCTGGGCGAGGTTGGCCCGCCGCCCGCGCACGAGGTTGTCCAGTACGACGATCTCGCGGGCTCCGCCCTCGGCCAGGAGGTCGACGAGGTTGGAGCCGATGGTGCCCGCGCCCCCGGTGACCAGGATCTTCTTGCCGCGTACGCTGCTCAACTTCCTTGCCCTCTCAGGGAATCGGACTCTCTGAATCGGTTTCGCTCAACGTCCGGCGCGCAGGCCGACGACCGCGCCCTTGAATTCGAGACTCCGGGACGCCGCCTCGAGAATGTCCAGCACCCTGAGGCCCGCCCGGCCGTCGGTCAGCGGTGCCCGGCCCTGTCCGATGGCGTCGCCGAACTCGTCGACCATGCTGCGCAGCGCCTCCTTCTCGCCGATGGCGGGGGCGACCATGTCTCCGGAGCGGTACGAGACGAGCATGTCCCGGCGCTCGTCGTCGCCGATCTCCTGGGGCGAGGCCAGGTCCACGCCCCGGTCGTAAACGGCCACCCGCTGCAGGGGGTTGAGGTCGTCCCAGATCAGGGTGCGTTTGGCGCCGCCCACCATGGTGGTGCGTACCTTGGTCGGGGACAGCCAGTTGACGTGCACGTGGGCGATGGCGCCGGTGTTGAGGGTGAGCGTCAGGTAGGCCACGCAGGCCTGTCCGGCGCCGATCGGGTCGGCCCCGTGGGCGGCGACGGCGACCGGCTCGACGTTGTCGGGGAGGATGAAGTCCAGGATCGACAGGTCGTGCGGGGCGAGGTCCCACAGCACGTCGATGTCCTTCTGGACGAGCCCGAGGTTGATCCGGACCGAGTCCACGAAGTGGATCTCGCCGAGCTCGCCGGAGCGGACGAGTTCCCGGATGCGGCCCACGGCGGGGGTGTAGCAGTAGGTGTGGTCGCACATCAGGATGAGCCCGCGCTCCTCCGCCTCGGTCACCAGGCGCATCCCGTCGGCGTAGGTCGCCGCGAGCGGTTTCTCCACGAGGACGTGCTTGCCGGCGCGCAGGGCGGCCAGGGCGATGTCGAGGTGGGTCCCGGCGGGCGTGGCCACGGCGACCGCGTCCACGGAAGGGTCGGCGAGGACGGCCGCGTAGTCCGCGGTGGCCTCGACCGTCGAGTAGGCGCCGAGGACCCGCTGGGCCCGGTCCACGTCGAGGTCGCACAGCAGGCGCAGCCGGAACCGCTCGCTGGCCTGGAAGTTGCGGACGAGGTTGGGGCCCCAGTAGCCGGCCCCGACGACCGCGACCCCCAACGGCTCCGTGGTCTGCGTCACTTGGTTCCTCTCCCCTTGGTCCATCGGTAGGCGGTCCATCGGTAGGCGGTCCATCGGCAGGCGGTCCGTCCGGCGGTCCATCAGTAGGCCCCCGTTCCCCGCACCACCGCGGACCCGGTGCGCAGCAGGATCGACAGGTCGAGGCTCATCGACCAGTTGTCCACGTATCCGAGGTCGAGCCGGACCGCCTCCTCCCAGGGCAGGTCGGAGCGACCGCTGACCTGCCAGAGTCCGGTGAGGCCGGGTTTGACGAGCAGCCGGCGCTTGATGTCCGGCGTGTACTCCTCCACCTCTTCGGGCAGCGGCGGGCGGGGGCCGACGAGCGACATGTGGCCCTTGACGACGTTGAGCAGTTGTGGCAGTTCGTCGAGCGAGCTGCGGCGCAGAAACGAGCCGACCCGGGTGATCCGGGGGTCTTCCTTCACCTTGAACAGCAGGCCGTCGCTGTTCTGGTTGAGGTGCTCCAGTTCCGCCCGCAGAGCCTCCGAGTCCGGCCGCATGGTGCGGAACTTCAGCATGGTGAAGTGGTCGCCGTACCGGCCCACCCGCTGCTGCCTGAACAGGGCGGGCCCGGGGCTGTCCAGCCGGACGATCAGGGCGATCAGCAGCATGGGCAGCGCGAGGAGCAGCAGGAGCGCCGCCGCGAGCGTGCGGTCCAGCAGTTCCTTGGGCAGGCGGGAGGTCCGGGAGAGGTTCGGTGCCTGGATCCGCAGCAGCGGCACCCCGTTGGTGGGTCGTACCGCCAGCCGGGAGGCGGAGACGTCGGCCAGCACGGGGGCCAGCAGGAAGTCGACACCCTGCGCGGCCGCCGTCCAGGCCATCCGGCGCAGGACGGAGGCGTCGTTCCCGGGTACCGGCAGCGCCACCACGGTGCTCACGCCCAGGGCCCGGACGACGTCGTTCATGTCGCCGACGCCGCCGAGGACGGGCAGCCCCAACTTACGGATGTCCGTGGCGTTTTGGGGATCGCTCAGGCACACACCTGCGGCGTGCAGTTCCTCTACGCCGCCGCGCCGCAGCACCGCGACCAGCTCCGCGATGCCCCGTGAGGGCCCGACCAGCAGTGTCGTGTTCCGGTCCCGGCCCCGCGTCCACCGCCTGTGCAGCCGGCGGCGCAGCGTGCAGCGGACCGGCAGGGCGATCGCGGCGGCCGGCGCGGCGGCCAAGGTCATGTCATGAAGGAGGCCCGAATCTCGTGTGAACAGCCAGTACGCGAGGGCGGCCAGCGCCGGCAGGGCGACGGCTCCGCGCAGCACCCGGCGGTATTCCTCGGTGCCCAGGCCAAGGGCAGTGCGATCGTAGGAGCGATGGGCCAGCATCGCCAAGATCCACGTCGGGGGCAGCGCCAGGGCCACCGCCCAGCGGCCGTACGCCCCGTGGATCACTAAGGCCGCGGCAACGGCGGCGAGGCCGTCCGCGACCAGCAGGACTGTCCGGTACTTCCGTTCCCAGTGTCTTCGGCGAGCTTCTGGACGTCTGTGTTCCACAGCCAGTTGCTCATGCGTGACCTCAATGGTCATGTCCCCCCACCACATGCGCGGCTCTCCCTGGCCGAACGCAGCACGACCTGCGGTCGCATGGGCGCAGCCAGGGCTGGATCAGCACCGCATGTGTCTCCTCCACACAGCGGCACCGAAAAAGACGAGGATGCCTTCAGCGGTTCCCCAACCGCCTCGTGCATCCTGCATGTTGGTTACTGCCTGTTTCGCATCCGGTTCACGACGCCGCACCTTGACGCACCGTCAAGGGCAAGTACCCCTCCCAAACCGGTCCGGCGATCCTCAATCTAGACCACCGGACGCAGTCACGGGAACAGTTGGACGGAACACACAGCGCAATGGCGACTTCGAGGCCATACTGCCCGGGTGACGAGCATCGTGATCCCGGCCCACAACGAGGCACGCGTCATCGGCCGGCTCCTCGATTCGCTGCTGGCCGGCTCCTCCGAGGACGAGGAGGACGAGGAGGACGAGACCGACATCGTGGTCGTCTGCAACGGCTGCACGGACGACACCGCGCGGATCGCCGCCGCTCGCGGCCCGCGCGTCCGGGTGGTCGAGATCCCCGTCCCCTCCAAGCACGCCGCCCTGCGGGCGGGTGACGACCACGCGCGCGGCTTCCCGCGCCTCTATGTGGACGCCGACGTCGTGATCACGGGCGCCGACGTACGGGCGCTGACCGAGCCCCTGAACGACGACACCTCGGGCGTCCTCGCCACCGCCCCCGAACGGCAGATTCCGCTGGCCGCCTGCGCCTGGCGGGTGCGCGTCTACTACCAGGTGTGGCAGCGGCTCCCGGCCGTACGCGAGGGTCTGTTCGGCCGGGGCGTGATCGCGGTGTCCAAGGCCGGGCAGGCCCGGATCGCCGCGCTGCCGCCGCTCATGGCGGACGACCTGGCCGCGTCGCTGGCGTTCGCCCCTGAGGAGCGGCGCGTGGTCGACGCGGCCAGGGTCGTGATCCAACCGCCGCGCACCTGGCGGGACTTGATCAAACGGCGCATCAGGGCCGCGGTGTCCACCGCCCAGGTCGAACAGCATCACCGGCCGGAAGAAGCCTCGGCGCGCACGAGCACGGCGGATCTGAAGGCCCTGCTCCGCAGGGAGCCGAGGCTCTTCGCGGGTGTCGTCGTCTTCGTCGCGGCGGCGGTCACCGCGCGCCGGGGCGCCCGAAAGGCCATCACGGCACAGGACTTCGGCACCTGGCTGAGGGACGAGAGCAGCCGGCAGAACTGACCGCACCCCACCTGGAGCCCTGTCTTGTATCTCACCGACCGCTCCGCACCTGTCCAGGCGGGTACCGACCGGCGCCGAAGACGCGGCCCGGCGCCGAAGGTCGCCCCGGTCGTGCTCGCGCTGGGCGCGGTCAGCCTGATCACGGACGTCTCCTCGGAGATGGTCACCGCCGTCCTGCCGCTCTACCTCGTCACCACGCTCGGCTTCAGCCCGCTGGGATTCGGCACCCTCGACGGCGTGTACAACGGCGTCAGCGCGCTGGTCCAGCTCACCGGCGGTCACCTCGCCGACCGAGTGCGGGGCCACAAGCTGCTGGCCGGGCTCGGCTACGGGCTGTCCGCGCTGTGCAAGCCGCTGCTCCTGTTCGCCGGCAGCCTCGGCACGTTCGGCACGGTGCTGGCGCTGGACCGGACCGGCAAGGGCCTGCGCACCGCCCCGCGCGACGCGATGATCTCCCTGTCCACGCCGGCCGGGAACCAGGGCCGGGCCTTCGGTGTGCACCGGGCGATGGACACCACCGGCGCCATGCTCGGCCCGCTGGCGGCCTTCCTCATCCTGCGTGCGGCGGCGGACGGTTACGACGCCGTGTTCGGCGTGAGCGCGTGCGTCGCCGCGCTCGGTGTGGTGGTGCTGGTGTTGTTCGTACCCGGCGGGCAGCAGGGCACGGGCAGACGGCAGGGGCTGCAGGCGGAGGAAGCGGGCCTGACATACGAATCCGACGGGACCGGCGCTGCGGATGTGAGGGACGGCAGGCCGCCCGTCAATGTGCGGGAGGTGCTGGCGCTGCTGCGCCTGCCGCGGCTGCGGGCGCTCGCCGGCTGTGCCGCGCTGCTCGGCCTGACCACCGTCAGCGACGCCTTCGTGTATCTGCTCCTGCAGCGGCGGGCGGGGGTCGGCGAGGAGTGGTTCACGCTGCTGCCGCTGGGTACGGCCGTCGTGTTCCTGCTGCTGGCCGTGCCCGTCGGCGCGCTGGCCGACCGGGTCGGGCGACGCACCGTGTTCCTCGCCGGCCACGCGGGTCTGCTCTCGGCCTACGCCCTCCTGCTGTGGGCGCCGGACGCACCGCTCATCACCCCTGTCGTCCTCGCCCTGCACGGCACGTTCTACGCGGCCACCGACGGGGTGCTCCCGGCCGCCCTCGCGGGCCTCGTGCCCGAGCACCTGCGCGCCAGCGGCCTGGCCATCGTCGGCACCAGCCAGGCGCTGGCCCGGTTCTGCTGCTCGCTGGCCTTCGGCGCCGCCTGGACGGCGTGGGGAGACGGCCCGGCGCTGGCCGGCTCGTCGGTCGGCCTGTTGTGCTGCGCGGCCGTCGCGTGCGTGGTGCTGCGGCCGACCGGCGGCACCCGATGACCACTACAGCGACAAGGATCCGGATGACATCGCTGCGCCGCCGTCTGCTGATACTCCTCGCGGCGGTCCTGCTGCTCGCGGGCCTGGGCACCGCCGTGGTCCTGCACGCCGCCGCCCGCGCGGACCGGGCGAACCAGCCGCAGTCGGGCGGTCCGGCCGTCCGCGCGGGCAGGCTGACTCTCGACCAGAAGGGCCGCCTGGCCTTTCTCAACGCGGCCCCCGGCCCGCACCGCACCGCGATCGCCTCGGTACCGTCCACGGACCCCGAGGGCGGGCGAACCGCCTCGGGCCTGAAGTGCGCGCGCTTCTACGCGGCCGCCGGTACGGGCATCTGCCTGCAGTCCAACCCCGGAGTACTCAAGCAGAGCAACCGCGCCCTGCTCCTGGACGCCGGCCTCCGCGCCCGACGCACCTTCCCGCTAGCGGGCACCCCCAGCCGGGCCCGGGTGTCGCCGAGCGGCCGTTTCGTCGCCTGGACCGTCTTCGTCTCCGGCGAGTCCTATTCGTCCGCCTTCTTCTCCACCCGGACCTCGATCCTGGACACCCGGACCATGCGGCTGACTCCCAGCCTGGAGACGTTCTCCGTCGTCAAGGACGGCAAGCCCTACCACGCCTCGGACATCAACTTCTGGGGCGTCACCTTCGCCTCCGACGACGACACCTTCTACGCCACCCTCAACACCGCCAACAAGACCTACCTGGTGAGCGGTTCGATCTCCCGGCGCACGGTCACCACTCTGGTCGAGAACGTGGAGTGCCCGTCGCTGTCCCCCGACGGGACCCGCGTCGCCTTCAAGAAGCGGGTGCTGTCCCGTACGGACCTCTGGCACGAGTACGTCCTCGACCTGCGCACCCTGCGCGAGACGGCGCTGGCCGAACGTCACAGTGTCGACGACCAGGCCGCCTGGCTCGACGACCACACCGTCGCCTACGCGCTCCCCGCCAACGGCAAGGTCGGCAGCAGCGACCTGTGGAGCGTGCCCGCTGACGGCTCGGGAACCCCGCACCTGCTGATCGCCGGCGCCTCCTCCCCCGCGCCGCTGTAGAGCCGCTTCGATCACTGGAAGTAGACGAGAATGCGGCCGGTGTTGCCCGTGTCGACCTCGCGCCGGACGTACAGCTTCCTGATGTGCTTCTGGTCCAGGAACGCGATCACGCGAGCCCTGAGCCGCCCGGACCCCTTGCCCGGAATGATCTCCGCAACGGACTCGCCCGAATGGTTCGCCTTGAACAGGAACTGACGCAGCGCCAGTTCGATGTCGCGGTTGTTGCGGAAGATCGGGTGGAGATCGAGCGACAGCATTCGGAACCTCCCAGTGATGCGGCACGGCCGTCCGAGCACCGATCCATCATCGTCTCGCTTCCGCCTGCCCGCCCCCACCGGCACAACAATGTCGCAATGCGGAAATACAATGCCACCAAGTGGAAAACGTTGTAGGGGTGGGATTGAGTATGCGGCGCCATGTGGGAATCAAGTCGCTCGGCCTCGGCATGAGGTTCGTGATCCGCGTGCTGCGCGGCATCGCCCAGGTCATGTTTCTGGACAGTGCCTGGGCAGGCGCCGTCTTCGCCCTCGCGCTGTCCACGGCGGACTGGCGGTACGGCGTCTACGCACTGGGCGGTGCCGCCCTCGGAACCGGCGCCGCGCGCCTGCTGGGCGCTCCCCACGACCGGGTGCGTGCGGGGCTGGAGGGCTTCAACTCCTGCCTGACCGCACTCTGCTTCGCCGTGTTCCTCGGCGCAGGCCGTCCGGCCACGGTGGTGCTCGCGGCCGCGGGCTGTCTCGTGGTCACCGTCGTCACGGCGGCCCTGACGCGAGTGCTGCACATCTGGGATCTGCCGACCCTGACCATGCCCTACTGCCTCCTGGCGGGCGCGGTCACCCTCGCCGCGCCCGCCTTCCGGCGGATCTGGCCCCATGGCCGGAGCATCGCCGCACTGCCCGGCGCCGCCTCCGGACCCACCGTCCTGCGCTGGAACGAGGTGGGAAGAGCGTTCTTCCGCAACGTGTCCCAGGTCTTCTTCCTGGAGCAGTGGTACGCGGGAACCCTGCTGCTGGCCGGCCTCTTCCTGGCGAGCCGGGTCGCAGGGTGGGCGGCCTGCGCCGGCAGCGCGACGGGCATCCTGACGGCCTGGGCGCTCGGCACACCGGCCGTACGGATCGCCGACGGCACGATGGGCTACAACGCGGTCCTCGTCGCGGTGGCACTCTGCGGGGTGTTCCTGACCGCCACCCCAACGACGCTGCTGTACGCGCTGCTCGGCGCCGCGACCGCGACCGTCCTCACCCCGGCCGTCGCCGCTCTCCTCGCCCCGTCCGGCGGTCACCCGTTCACCTGGCCGTTCGTACTGACGACGCTCGGCTTCCTGACGGCCGCCCGCTCCTTCCCGCTCCTCACCACCGCGCCCAACTGCCGTGCCGCCGGCCGGCCCACCGAGCCCCTGCCCAGCGACCAGGCCGCCGCGGGCTGACGCAACGGCCCACGGGCGGGGGTGTGGCGCATTGGGGGCTCGGATGTCGTTCTGCACCGTGCATGCCGGCTGCTGCGGCGGGTACGACCCTTCCCGTACGGGGGCGTCGCGGAAGCGGCTGAAGAGCGAGGGGTGTCGGAAGTGATTCGAAAGCTGCAGGCGGTCGCGCTGGACTGCGCCGATCCGGTACGGCTCGCGGAGTTCTACGCGGATCTGCTCGGTGGGCGGGTGGTCGCGGATCCGGAGGATCCCGACTGGATCGAGGTGCACGGGTTCGAGGGGACGCCGCTGGCCTGTCAGCGGGTGGACGGCTACCGAGCGCCCCAATGGCCCGGTCAGGAGCGCCCGCAGCAGCTCCACCTGGACTTCGACGTGGACGACCTCGACGGCGAGGAGAAGCGGGCCCTCGCCCTCGGCGCGACCGTGCTGGAGCGGACGGACCAGCTCCGCCCGGAGGCCAACTGGCGGATCTACGCGGACCCGGCCGGCCATCCGTTCTGCCTCTGCCTCCACTGAGTCCACCGGGCCCATCGGGTGTGGCGGGTTTGCGCGAGGGGTTCGGACAATTTGGTCGGCCGCCGGCCTGCCCGGTCGGATAGGAAGCTTGCATGCTAAAGGGCAGCAAGGTCGGGCTCAGGGCCCGGCACGAGGGCGACATCCCGATCCTGCAGGCCGACACGTCGCCGTCTGGGCGGTCCCCTTCTGGAGGGCCTGATCCGGCCCACGCTCGAGGTCATCGTGCGGGACAGCCCGCAGCCTTGGCCGAGATCCGCCACCCCGACCTCCGCCCGGCGCCGTTCGACCTGTCGCAGGGAGCACCACTGGGGAGCGAACCATGACGTCCGCCCAATTCCTCGCCACCGTGCGGGAGCACGGAGAGTACACGGACCTCGACGAGGCGACCCGCGTCACCGAGGCCGTCCTCTGCACCCTCGGTGACCGGCTGCAGCCCACCGCAGCGGATCACCTCGCTGATCAACTCCCGCTGGATATCGGCGAATTCATCACCGGGGTGGGCAACACCGGACGGACCTGGGGCGTGCAGGAGTTCGTCCGCCAGGTGGCCCGGGCCGCCGCCGAGGACGAGGCGACCGCCCGGCGGGACGCGGAAGTGGTCCTCACCGCCGTGGGCAGCACCGTGTCGGGCGATGAGCTGCACAAGCTGCTCAGCCTGCTGCCGAGCGGATACGCCGCGCTGTTCGGCCACCCCGAACTGACCTGACCGGGTCAACCGAAGGAGGGATGCGGTTGGCGTCGGCGACCTGGCCGACCGGAACGTACCCTGCCAGGTGTCACACACCCGCGGGCCAGGTCTGCTCCTCCCGGCTCTCCGCGGTCAAGGGGTGCAGCGGTGTGAGCGCGTGGGTGCGGTCGAGATAGCAGAAGGCGTCGTAGCGCTGGGCCAGGACCGTCGGGACGTAGTTGCCGACGCGGTCGTACTGCGGCCGGTACACCACGCCGATCGCGCGGTGACCGTGCTCTTCGTGGTACCACTCGCCCCGCCCGGAGGAGGGCGGATGCTGGAGCTGCACATGCGGGAAGACGAACAGGACTCGCTCGCCGGGCAGCGCCCGGTGCAGCAGATCCTCCACACTGCCCCGGCGCGCGGGCGGCACCGCCATGATCCTCGGTGCATCACCCCACGCGTCCGCGGCGATCACGGTGCCGGAGTGGGAGCCGAACCCGACCAGCACCACACCCCTCCCCATGTGCCGCTCGCGCACCAGCTGGCCGACATTGAGTTCGCCGACATCGGCCATGTCCGTGGCACGCGCATCACCGATGTGGGTGTTGTGCTCCCACACCACCGCCTTGGCATCAGGGCCGTAGTGGTCCATCAGCCGGTCCAGTGTGTCGGCCATATGGCGGTCCCGGATGTTCCACGACTCGGGCCCGCTGTCGAGCATGACCCGGTAGTAGGCCTCGGCCCCGGCCAGCACCTCGGCGTTCTGCCGGGCGGCGAACTCCGCGAGCGAGCCGTCCGTGGCGGCCGCCTGCGCCGCCCGCCGCCGCAGCTCGGTGAGCAGGGACACCACCTGGGGCTCACAGCCCTCGGGCAGGTAGCGCGTGGCCAGCGCGTAGGACTGCGGATCCCGCGCATACGGCTCGAAGCAGCGGTACGCCTCCAGGGCGTCCTGCACCCGGTCGGGGTCGTGTTCGCGCAGGTGGGACAGCACCGCGTGCAGCGACTCCCACAGGCTGTAGACGTCCAGCCCGAAGAATCCGACGCGCCGCTCGGGCGGCAGGGCCTCGTTGTGCCGGCGCAGCCACCGGGTGAAGGCGGCCACGTCGGTGTTGCCCAACATCCACGACGGCCAGCGTCCGAAGCCCGCCAGCACCTCGCCCGGATCGTCGGGCGCGTCCGGCGCGGCGACCACGGAGCAGTGCAGGGCCTGGCAGTCCGGCCAGTCGCCCTCCACCGCGACGAAGGAGAACCCCTTCTCCTTGATCAGCCGCCGCGTCAGCACGTCCCGCAGCTGGTAGTAGTCGGCGGTGCCGTGGGACGCCTCGCCGAGCAGCACATAGCGGGCGTCGCCGATCCGCTCCAGCAGCGGGTCCAGCGACGCCGGATCAGTCAGCGGCAGGGCCTGGTTCCGGATGCGGTCCTGTTCGGTGTCGGGCACAGCGTGCTCCTCTTTCCACGGGCGTCGCACCGGGTTCCCGCACCGCCGCAGGCCAAACGGCGTGCGCGCTCTCCGCCCCCACACCGGGAGACGTGCGCGTGCGGGGAGCGTACGTGTATCCGCGCACGCTGCAGCAGGTGGCCGACCAGGTGGGGCTGACCCGGGATCGCGTGCGCCAGATGGAGAAGCAGTCACTCACCCGGCTGCGGGCACCCGAGACGGGCGAGCGCCTGCTGGACTGGGCGAGCTGACGCGACACCGCTCCGAGCTGCTCGCGCCGGGGCGCTGTTCAGCCGCGGGCACCGGGGTCCGGCGTCCCGCCGATCGTCGTGTTCCGCGTCCGGCGTGGTCGGGAACTGCGGTGACGGCCGGGGTGTGCCGCACCGCCCACCATGATCGCCAGGCCCGCGCAGAAGATGAGCGCCAGCGCGAGTCCCGAGCTGAACAGGGCGAGCCCGCTCATGGTGGCGACGTTGTGATCGAGGACGGACACCGTGTACTGGGGCCCGCCGGACAGGTTGCCCGCGATCGCGAGGGCCGTGAAGGCTGCCGTGCCCGCGAGAAGGAGCAGTCCGAGGAACCGCATGCAAGTCATCTCCTCGCACGGGGGTGTGTCAGTCAGCGGGTACCCCCGGGCTCTCCCGTCATCCCGTGCGGTTCGGCCGTATGCCCCGGCCCGCGCCGGGTACTCCGGTCACATGGCCGGTATCGAACTCAGCAGCGCAGCCTTCAGTGATCACAGCATGATCCCGCGCCACCACGCTCATGACGCGGACAACGTCTCTCCCCCGCTCACCTGGTCCGGAGTGCCGGACGACGCGGCGGAACTGGCCCTGCTGTGCGAAGACCCGGACGCTCCGTCCGGAACCTTCGTGCACTGGCTCGTCACCGGCATCGACCCCCACGCCGGGGGTCTGGACGCCGGCGAGACCCCACAGGGCGGCCAGGCGCATCGCAACGGCTTCGGGGAACAGGGCTGGGGCGGCCCGCAGCCCCCGGTCGGCGACGACGCCCACCGCTACTTCTTCCGGCTCTACGCCCTCCCCGCCCCGATCTCGCTCCCGGACCGCGCCACCGCCGACGAAGCCCACGCCGTCCTGGACCGGGAGCAGCTGGCCAGCGGCACCATCGTGGGGCTGTACCAACGCTGACCCCGGCGGCCGGCACGCCCGTCACTCGCCGACGCTCGGCCGCCCTCGGCGCCCCGTGCCCCGTGCCCCGTGCCCCGTGCCCCGTGCCCCGTGCCCCGTGCCCCGAGACGACATCGTCCGGCGTCCGGTGACATGAAGTCCCCGTGAGAACCCGACAGCCGTCCGCGGCCTGCCATCGGTGTTCCGCTAGCGGTGTTCGGGGTTCTCGTAGTCGCGGCGGCAGCCGGCGTCCCAGGCGGTGCGCTGGTTGCCGTAGGCGGGGATGCCGCCCAGGTCCTTCAGTGCCCGGGCCAGGTGCAGCAGGTTCCAGGTCATGAAGGTGGTGTTGCGGTTGGTGAAGTCGTTCTCGGGGCCGCCGGAGCCGGGGTCGAGGTAGGAGGGACCGGGGCCCGCCTCGCCGATCCATCCGGCGTCGGCCTGCGGGGGGATGGTGTATCCAAGGTGCTGGAGGCTGTAGAGGACGTTCATGGCGCAGTGCTTGACGCCGTCCTCGTTGCCGGTGATCAGGCAGCCGGCGACGCGGCCGTAATAGGCGTACTGACCGGAGCCGTTGAGCAGGCTGGAGCAGGCGTAGAGGCGCTCGATCACCTGCTTCATCACCGAGCTGTTGTCGCCCAGCCAGATGGGACCGGCCAGCACCAGGATGTCGGCCGCCATGACCTGCCGGTACAGATCCGGCCATGCGTCGGTCTCCCAGCCGTGCTCCCGCATGTCGGGCCACACGCCGGTGGCGATGTCGTGGTCCACCGCCCGTACGACGTCGACGTGCACGCCCTGTGCGTCCAGGATGGCGGTGCTCCGGTCGATCAGCCCCTGGGTGTTGCTCGTCTCCGGCGACCGCTTCAAGGTGCAGTTGATCACCAGGGCGCGCAGGTCGTCGTACCGGGCCGGCGGTGTGTCGGTGGTGGGCGACGAAGCGGTCACAGGTCCTCCAAGGCCCGGCGGTCGGACGGGGACGGCGGGGCGTCCGCATCCAGCGTGCGGACCGGCCAGGACGGGCGCCATCTCAACGCCTCCGAATGGTTCCGGCGGGTGTCCTCCGGATTTCCGGTGAGCAGAGGTGGCCGGGTTTTTACCTCCGCCCCGGCCGAAGCGTCCCAGCTAGCCGGAGACGGCCTTCGCCCAGCCCTGGTCGACCGTCTTCCTCGCCTTCTCCAGTTGCGCGTCCGTCGGGAACTGCGGCGTCCCCTCGACCGACGGCAGCCGCGCGGCGGCGGCCTTGTCGAGGGTGCCGTCCTGCCGCATGACGTCCATGAGCACCGGGCGAGCGTAGCCGAGCAGCCGGAGGTTCTGGCCCTCCGGGCTGAAGAGGTACTCCTGCCACAGACGGGCGGCCGCGGGGTGCGGGGCGTTCTTGTTGACCGCCAGCGCGAAGTACTGGGCGAAGCTGCCGTCGAAGGGGATCGCGACCTGCCAGTTGACGCCCTTGGCGCGGAGTTGGTCGGCGTAGTGGAGGTTGATGTAGTCCCAGTTGATGCTGACGGGGGTACGGCCGTCCTCGACCGTTGCCGTGGTGGAGTTGACGGGGTTGAAGTTGCCGATCTTCTGGAGCTCGGCGAAGAAGTCGAGGCCGGGCTGGATGTTGTCGAACGACCCGTTGTTCGCCAGCGCGGCCGCATAGACGCTGTCGAAGGCGGTGGCCGACCGGGGCGGGTCGCCTTCCAGCGCGACCATGCCCTTGTAGGCCGGCTTCAGCAGGTCGGCGAAGGTCTCCGGACAGGTCTTGACCCGGTTGGCGTCGCAGCCGATGGAGATGTAGCCGCCGTAGTTGTTGGACCAGCGGGCCTTGGAGTCCTTCTGGTTGTCGGGGATCGAGTCGTAAGCGGTGACCTTGTACGGCGCCAGCAGATTCTGCTTCGCCGCGCTCCGCGCAAACGTGTCGCCGACGTCGATCACGTCGGGCGCTGTCGGACTGCGCCCCTTCTTCCGCAGGGCGTCGATCTCGTCCTCGCTGTGGCCGTGCGGATGGTCGACCGTGACCTTGATCCCGTACTTCTTCTCGAAGCCGTCGATCAGGCCGCCGTAGTTGGCCCAGTCGCGCGGCAGCGCGATCGCCCTGAGTCTGCCCTCTCGTTTCGCCGCGGCGATCAGTGCGCGCATGCCGCCCATGTCCTCGGCGGAGGTGGCCACCGACGGCTTCTCGGGTCTGGCGGCCGGTGTGTGCTCACAGGCGCTCAGGCCCAGTGCCACGAGGACGGAGCAGCCGAAGACGACCGCCGCTCGGACACGGGGTGTGGTCACCTGTGCTCCTGGGGTAGGGAGGAGTTCCGGGAGCTGCCGAGGTCCGGGAGCCGACGTACTCCGGACCGCCGACACACGGCTCCGGCCGGCCGCCGCGGCTTCACCGGGTCCGAAGCGGCAGGCCTTGCGTCGTGTCTCCTGGCTTCCTTTGGTCTACTGCGTCGACGAAGTGGTCATCGAGGCCAGAGTACCCGGCCGCCTCCATGGCCGAATCCCGCACGGGAAGCCCGCGGACCGGCGTGTTGCACCGGTGGAACGCGGCCTCCGTACGCTCACAGCGCCGAGTCGTCCCACTGGTCGAGCAGGATGTCGCCGAGTCCTTCCGCCTCCGGCGTGACGCCGTCGTGGAGGGACTGTTCGGCCCAGATGACTTTGCCGGTGGGTGTGTAGCGGGTCCCCCAGCGTTCGGCGAACTGGGCGACCAGGAAGAGGCCGCGGCCGCCTTCGTCGGTGGCTTTCGCCCGGCGCAGCCGGGGCGAAGTGCTGCTCCCGTCCGCGACCTCGAAGATCAGGGTGCCTGCGGCTGGGCCGCTGACCGGCTCCGTGCGGAGCAGCCGGACGACGATGGGCTCGGCGCCGTATCGGACGGCGTTGGTGATCAGCTCGCTGAGGATGAGTTCGGCGGTGAAGACGACGTGTTCCAGGCCCCACTCCGTCAGCCGGCGGGCGCAGGCGGCGCGCACCGGGGCCACCGCCGCCGCTTCGCGGGGCACGTCCCACTCGGCGACCTGCGCCGGCCCGAGTCGGCACGTGCGGGCCACCAGGAGGGCGATGTCGTCCCGGGGCCGGTCGGACAGCATGGCCTCCATCACCGCCGCGCACGTGGCCTCCGGCGTCCGCTCGGGCCCCGACAGAGCCTCGCGCAGGGCCTGAAGACCGGCGTCCAGGTCGCGGGTGCGGTCCTCGATCAGTCCGTCGGTGAAGAGCACCAGCCGGGAACCCTCGGGCACGGTGAGTTCGGCGGTCTCGACGGGCAGGCCGGCGCCGAGCCCCAGGGGTGGGGAGACGGGCAGCTGGAGGAGGTCGACGCTCCCGTCGGGCCGGACCACCGCCGGTCCCGGATGGCCGGCGGTGGCCAGGTCCAGCCGCCCGGAGGTGGGGTCGTAGACGGCGTACTGGCAGGTCGCCCCGGTGATCATCGCCTGCCCGTCCTCCGCGGCGGCGATCTCCTCGGCGTCGATCTGGGCCACCAGCTCGTCCAGCCGGACCAGCAGCTCCTCCACGGGCAGGTCCAGGCCGGCGAAATTGTGCACGGCGGTGCGCAGCCGGCCCATGGTCGCCGCGGCATGCAGCCCATGGCCGACGACATCGCCCACGACCAGCGCCACCCGGGCGCCGGACAGCGGGATGACGTCGAACCAGTCCCCGCCCACCCCGGCCTGGGCCGGCAGGTAGCGGTAGGCCACGTCGAGGGCGGACTGTTCGGGCAGCCCGCGTGGCAGCAGGCTGTGCTGCAGGGTGACGGCCATGGCGTGTTCGCGGGTGTAGCGGCGGGCGTTGTCGATGCACAGAGCCGCCCGGGCGGCCAGCTCCTCGGCGAAGGACACGTCGTCGTCCTCGAACGGCGGGGAAACCTCGGCGCGCCAGTAGTCCACCACCCCCAGCACGACGCCGCGGGCCCGCAGGGGAACCACGAGCATCGAGTGGATGCCGTGCTCGAGGATCCGCCGGGCACGTTCCGGGTGCTGGGCCAGCCACGCCTCGGAGGTGCTCAGGTCCGCGACCAGGACCGGTCGGCCCTCGGCCATCGCCAGGGAGGCGGGGTGGCCCGGGACGAAACGGATGAGCTCGCCGACGGGGTGGAGGAGATGGCCCGCATCCATACCGGCGACAGCGCTGCGGCGCAGCTCGGTGATGCGGGCGGTCGCACCGGAGGGCTCCTCGCCGCGCAGGACCGGGTCCAGCAGTTCGACGGTGACGATGTCGGCGAACCGGGGCACCGCCACCTCGGCCAGTTCCTGGGCCGTCCCCTTCACGTCGAGCGTGGTGCCGATCCGCAGCCCGGCGTCGTAGAGCGACCTCAGTCGTTCGCGCGCCACCTCCGCCCGCCCGGAGAGAGCCAGCAGCTCCGTGGTGTCCCGGAGCGTCACCACGCTGCCGGCCGAGCCGTGCGGTGCGGTGAGCCGCTTGCTGACCGCGAGCAGCCGGTCACCCGCCCGGTACACCTTGTCGGTGACGGGGCGGTCGGAGACCAGCAGCCCGGCGAGGTCCTCCTCCAGCCCCAGATCGTTGACGTGCCTGCGCTCCGCGTTCGTCGGCAGGTCCAGCAGCCGCCGTGCCTCGTCGTTGGCCAGCAACAGCCGGCCGTGACCGCCGACGATCAGCACGCCTTCCCGTACGGCGTGCAGAACCGCGTCGTGGTGCTCGTACATCCGGGTCATCTCCACCGGCCCCAGGCCATGGGTCTGCCGCCGCAGCCGGCGGCTCACCAGGGCCGAGCCGCCCGCGGCGACGGCAAGGGCCATGACGGCGCCACCGAAGAGGACGGGCAGCTGCCGGTTCACCATGTGCTGCACCTGCTCGACCCTGACGGGCACGGAGACGATCGCGATGACCGAGCCGTCAGGCTTTTTGACGGGGACCGCCGAGATCACGGAGAGCCCCAGGGACCCGTGGAAGGTTGACGTGAACGGCTTGCCGTTCGCCGCCTGCGCGTACGGCCCGATGACGCGTTTCCCGATCTGGTGCGGGTCGCTGTGGGTGAGCGTGATGCCGTTCAGCCCGTACACGATGATGGCGTCGACACCCGCGGCCTTGCGGGCCGCCTGGGCGTGCGGCTGCAGCACGGCTGACGGGTGGGTGCTCTGCAGCGCCGCCACGACCCCCGGGGAGTTGGCGAAGGCCTGCGCGGTGGCGAGCGTCCGGGTCCGCGCGTCCGCCATGTTGTCGCGTCGAGCCTGCACCACGAGGGCCAGCAGGGTGGCGGCGACCAGGAGCACCACGACCGCCAGCTGCAGAAGGAAGACCTGGCCGGCGAGGCTGTGCACGCTCAGCAGCGACCGCCACGCCTCTCCCCTGCGACGGTGCCGGTCCGGCTCGTGAGCGCTCCTGGAAGCGTCAGGCACACCGCGCCCGGATTGACCCGAAACTTCACCCATGTCACCTTTCTATCGCCTCTGGGCGCACAATAACGAGGCGACTTCACGGCGAGGGCCGTCAGGCGCCGGCGAGCGGCGGGGCCGTCGTGCCTCTCACTTCGAGGACCGGGGTGGCGAGGTCGACCTCGCTCGGGCGGTCCGGCTCGTCGATCCGGTCGAGCAGCCGCTGCGCGGCACGTCGGCCCACGTCGTGGCCGGCGTTGTCCACGGTGGTCAGCCACAGATGGCGCAGCCGGGAGAGGTAGGTGTTGTCGTAGCCGACCAGGGAGAGGTCCCGCGGTACCTGGAGGCCGGTCTCCTCGGCGGCGGAGAGCGCGCCGACGCAGGTCATGTCGTTCACCGCGAAGACGGCGGTCGGGCGCCGCGGGCGGCTCAGGAGCCGGACGGTCGCCCGGTAGCCGCCCTCCTCGGTCAGGTCGCCCTGTTCCACGACCGCCGTGTCGGCGAGGCCGTGCTCGCGCATGGTGGCCTCGAAGCTGCGCCGGCGCAGCTCGCCGACCGCGCCCTGTCCGGCGATGTGGGCGATGTGCCGGTGGCCGAGGCCGATGAGGTGCTCGGTGGCCAGGCGGGCTCCGTGCTCGTCGTCGTTGGCGACGATGTCCACGCCGGGCAGCACCGGTTCGCGGGTGCCGGCGACGACCGTGGGGACCAGACGGGCGGCGGTGCGCAGGGCCTGGGGGTCCTGGAGCGTGCCGACGGCGATCAGGCCGTCGACGCGGAGTTCGGTGAAGGTCCGGGTGAGGTCCTCGCCGAGGCGCCGGTTGAGGTGGCCGTCGGCCAGCAGCATCTGCAGGCCGTTGTCGTACAGCCGTGCCTGGAGACCGCCGAGCAACTCCACGAACCAGGGGTTGCGCATGTCGTTGAGCAGCACCCCCACCGTGCGGGTACGCCGCTCGCTCAGGCTGCGCGCGGCCGCGTTGGGCCGGTAACCGAGCGCTTCGACCGCCGCGAGGACGGCCTCGCGCTTCTCCGGCCGGACACCCTCCGAGCCGCGCAGCACGAGCGAGACGAGGGATTTGGACACGCCGGCCCGTTCGGCGACGTCACGGATGGTCGGAGAGCTCACGGCATGGACCGTTCCATAGCCTGTCGGCTCCTGTAAAGCCCCTTGACACCCGGCTTCATTGGGACTCATGGTGAGCGTCCAACCTCTGGAACGGTCCAAAGAAGGGCGCTCATGGTGAATACGCTCGGCGTCGGCGTCGTGGGATTCGGCTGGATGGGACGCGTGCACACCCAGGCGTACGCCCGCCTGCCGCACCACTTCCCCCAGCTGTCCGTGCGGCCGGAACTGCTCGTCGTCGCGGACGAGGTGCCCGGCCGGGCGGAGGAGGCCGCGGAGCGGTTCGGGTTCGCCGCCGCGACCCGGGACTGGCGGGAGGTGGCCGCCGATCCGCGGATCCAGGCGGTCAGCATCACCGCCCCGAACTTCCTGCACCGCGAGATCGGCGTGGCGATGGCCGAGGCCGGCAAGCACATCTGGATCGAGAAGCCGGTCGGGCTCACGGCGGACGACGCCCGGGCGGTCGCCGACGCGGCCGCCAAGGCAGGCGTCCAGGGCACCGTCGGCTTCAACTACCGCAACGCACCCGCCGTCGAGGCCGCCCGCGACCTGATCGCCTCCGGCGAGATCGGCACGGTCACCCACGCCCGCATCCGCCTCTTCAGTGACTACGCCGCCCACCCGGACGGCGCCCTGACCTGGCGTTACGAGCGGGCACGCGGCGGCAGCGGGGTCCTGGGCGACCTGGCCTCGCACGGCACCGACCTGGCCCGCTTCCTGCTCGGCGACATCGCCGCGCTGACCGCCGACACCGCGATCTTCCTGCCCGAACGCGCCCGGCCGACCGGCGCCACCGCCGGCCACGCCCGCGCCACCGGCGGCGAGCCCGGGCCGGTGGAGAACGAGGACTACGTCAACTGCCTGCTGCGGTTCGCCTCCGGCGCCCGCGGCGTCCTGGAGGCCTGCCGCGTCTCGGTCGGCGAGCAGAACAACTACGGCTTCGAGGTGCACGGCACCAAGGGCGCCGTCTCCTGGGACTTCCGCCGCATGGGCGAACTCGCCGTCAGCCGCGGCACGACCTACCAGGACCAGCCGGTCAGCACGGTGCACGTCGGCCCGGGCGCCGGCGAATACGCCGCGTTCCAGCCGGGCGCGGCCAACGCGATGGGCTACGACGACCTGAAGGTCATCGAGGCCTACCGCTTCCTGCGCTCCATCGCCGAGGGAACCGCGGTCGGCAGCACTCTCAGCGATGCCGTGGCCAGTGCGGCGGCGCTGGATGCGATGGCGCGCTCGGCCGAGCGGGGCACGTGGGTGACTCTGGGGTGAGCACCGTACGCATCGGTGTCATCGGCACGGGCAACATGGGCGCCGACCACGTGCCCTGGCTGCCGGGCTCCCCCGTCACCGAGGTGAGCCGGCACGCACCCCGCACCACCTCGGCGGTGACCGGCCTGCGCGGTCCGCTGCTGATCGGCACCGCCGACGGCCACCAGGCCATCGTCCACACCACACTCCCCGGCGACACCCCCACCACCGCCACCGTCGCCGGCACCCGCGCCACCCTGAGCCCGCCCGGCCCCTTCTACCAGCCCGGAGACCTCCTTCACCGTGCCGCGCCCGTGCCCCCCTGGCGTCCGGCCCCTCGGGGTGCGCTATAGATACCCCATGGTGTGGTTGCTGGTGACAGCAGGAGTCCTCGTGGCATCGCTCGTCACCATGGCGCGCGAAATGCGACGGAACGTGACGCTCCGGCAGATTCGGCCGACGGCGCTCGAGCTGCAGGCCGAGGTGATCGGCAACAACGCCACGCAGAGCGGGAATCGGGGCGCGTACTTCCTCACGCCGGTCGTCCGCTACTACGTCGACGGCAAACGCTACGAGACCGAGGTCGCCAACGCGTCCTCCGGCCGCGCCGCCGACGTCGGCTCCTCGATGACCGTCCTCGTCTCCCCGGACCATCCCTACAGTCCGATGGACCCCTATGGCGGCCTGGGCGCCACACTCCGCGGCGCCATCGTCACCGCCGTACTGAGCACGCTGCTCCTCGTCTGGCAGATCGCCCTGCGCTAGCGCGGTTCCACCCGATCGGGCGGTACGGGAGACGGTGGAGGCGCCGGGGCGGCGCCCTAGGATCCTTGCCCGTGGCAGAGGTCCCCGATGAGCTGATCAAGCTGGAACGAACCGCCGAGGAGGAGCGCGCGAAGCTCGCGGGCCTCACCGGTGACGAGTACGACGCTCAGCTGCACCGCTGGCGCGAGGCGTCCGACACCGTACAGGCGGCGATCACCGCGCACGCCGCGGTCACCGGGTCCAGCCCGCACGAGGTTGAGCAGGCCGTACAGAAAGCCGTGCGGTGCAGCCAAGAGGACCCGGCCGTCGAGTAGCGGTTCCCGGGCGGTGTCGAGCAGACAACGCGGGCTCGGTCAGCGATGCTGGACAAGGGTGGCACCCCTCCATGCGACAAGGAGCACGGCATGCCCACAGATCCGGTCGGACGATTCCTGGCGGCCCTTGACCCCGATCACCGGGACACGGTCGGCGCCAAACCGCGCCAGGAGCAGGAACGGCTCGCGGCGGCCTGGGAACGGGAACTGGAATCCGACGACGAGCTCGACACCCTCGACGAGCTGTCCCCGCCCGCCGCGGAGGCCGAGGCCGCCCGCCGCGTCCTGGACCGCGGAACCGGCTAGCAACCTCCTGCCCCGTGTCGCCCGGCCATCGTTTCACCGCGGTGGCGACGGCGGAGACGGTGAGGTTGATGCCGTGGCGCCGGCCGCTGTGGGAGCATGCTTCGATGCGCGAGCTGACGGTGCTGGGTACGTGTGGCGCCTGGCCGGAGGCCGGGCGGGCGGCGAGCGGTTTCCTGCTCGAGGCCGACGGGTTCCGCCTGGTCCTTGATCTCGGCTACGCGACGCTGCCGCGGC
Organism: Streptomyces sp. NPDC054783; assembly: GCF_053611725.1. Lineage (NCBI taxonomy): Bacteria > Bacillati > Actinomycetota > Actinomycetes > Kitasatosporales > Streptomycetaceae > Streptomyces > Streptomyces sp. NPDC054783. Next base: position 114,080 of record NZ_JBSHAY010000026.1, read on the forward strand.
TGCTGGCGCGGTGCGCGGTGAACGAACTCGACGCCGTGGTGATCACGCATGAACACCCCGATCACTGCGCGGATCTGAGCGCGCTCTGCCGGGCGTTGCTCCTGGGTGGGCAGCACGACGGGCGCGTGCCGCTGTACTGCCCGCCGGGAGTGCTCGGTCGGGTGCAGGCGATGGAGCCGACCGAGGAACTGCGCGAGGTCTTCGACCCGCATCAGCTGCCGGGCTGCTACGAGGTCGGTCCCTTCCGGCTGGACGGGCGGCTCCTTCCGCATCATGTGCCGCACGCGGGCGTGCGCCTGACGGCTCCCGGGCTGACCGTGGCCTACAGCGGTGATGCCGGTTCCGACCACACGCTCGGCGAACTGGCGGCCGGGGCGGATCTGCTGATCGCCGGCGCGACACTGCTGGGTCCGGCTGCCGACCCGTACCTGCTCAGCGCGGCCCAGGCCGGCCAGTGGGCGGCCCGCGCGGCAGCGGGGCGCCTGCTGCTCACACACTTCTGGCCCGGCGCCGACCGCGAGCGGTCCCTCGCGGAGGCGGGTGCCGCGTACGCCGGCGAGACCCTGGCCGCAGACGAGGAGATGGTCCTCGCTCTCTGAGGAGTTGTGCGCCTCACGGGCTCTTTGAGCTCACGGCTGCGGGCGTGGCGGCCTCGGCGCGAGGGTGCACTCCACGTCCATGGACTTTCAGGCACAGATCAGGCATAGAACCGGGACAGGCTCTGGAGGACCGCGGCGGGCTTGGTGCCGTCCGCCGCCTCGATCGTGCCGTCGACGGTGATCTGGACGCCGCCGGGCACGTCCTCGACCGAGGTGAGCCGGGCGGCGAGCCGGATGCGGGATCCGGCCTTCACCGGCGCGGGGAAACGCACCTTGTTCAGGCCGTAGTTGACCTTGGTGGTCACGCCCTGCACGTCCAGCAGTTCGGAGAAGAGGGGAATGAAGAGGGACAGGGTGAGGCAGCCGTGCGCGATCGGCGCGCCCCCTCGCCGACGGCGCGACCTGGATCGCGGACGTCCCCGCCCACTGGAACGGCACTCTGTTGCTGTTCAGCCACGGCTTCGGCCCCACCGTCGCCAAGGACGCCCCGTCCGAGGCCGTCCGCACCGAGTTGCTCGCCGAGGGCTACGCGATGGCCGGGTCGTCGTACGACCCCCATGGCTCGATGTGGGCTCTGAACAGCGCCGAGCGCGACCAGTTCGCCACTCTCGATGCCGTGGCCAAGAAGCTCGGCACCCCGCGGCGCACCCTCGCCGTCGGCCAGTCGATGGGCGGGCTCGTCAACGCGCAGATCGCCCGCGACGGCACCGGGCGTGTCGACGGCGCGCTCGGCCTGTGCGGGCTGGTCGCGGGCGGCACGGACCTGGACAACTACCAGCTCGACGCCGAGTACACCCTGGCCCGGCTGCTCCTGCCCGGGCAGGACGTCGGCCTGGTCCGCTTCGGCTCCGCCGACGCCGCGGCCGCCACGGCCGAGAAGCTCACCGACGCCGTCACCGCCGCGCAGAGCACCCCGCAGGGCCGCGCCCGGATCGCACTGGCCGCGGCCTTCCTCAACCTGCCCGGCTGGGCGCCCGGACAGGACCGGCCCGCACCGACGGACTGGGCGGGCCAGGAGGAGCAGCAGTACGCGTGGTTCGCGCAGGGCGTTCTGTCGTTCGTCGAGGGCGGACGGTACGCCGTCGAGCAGTCGGCCGGCGGCAACAACTCCTGGAACGCGGGTGTCGACTACGCCCGTCTGCTCGCCGGATCCGTCCACGCCCCGCAGGTCCGCGCCCTGTACGGGACGGCCGGCCTCGATCTGCGTGCCGACCTCGCGTCCCTGACCCGGGGCGCCGCGATCACCGCCGACCCCGCCGCGGTCCGTGCCGCGCAGCACACCTCCTCCGCCGGTCAGAGCCTCGGCGTACCGCTGGTGGACGTGCACACGATCGCCGACGACCTGGTCCCGGTCGAACAGGAACGGCGGTTCGGCGACCGGGTGCGCGCGGCCGGGGACGGTGCGCTGCTGCGGCAGGCCTACGTCGAGCGGCAGGGCCACTGCACGTTCACCACCGCCGAGACCGTGGCCGCCCTGCACGCGCTCGAACACCGCGTCACCGCGGGTCACTGGGACGACGCCGCGACGCCGGGCGCGCTCCAGCGGTCCGCCACCGCGCTCGGTCTGGGCGGCGCGGCGTACGTGCCCCACCGCCCGGCACATCTGACGGTCGGCCGGGACCGCCCGGCGCACCCCACCCACCACTGACACCGGGACCCGCTCATGTCCGACGCATCCGTCACCCCGCGCAGTTCCCTTCCCCTCGGCACGCTCCTCGCCGGCTGCCTCGCCGTCTGTCTCGCGCAGATCGGCCTCGCCATACCGGCCACCCTCAACGGCCTGTTCCAGGAACACCTCCATCCGGTCGGCTCCCAACTCACCTGGATCTCCGACGCGTTCCTGCTGCCCGTCGCCGTGCTCGAACTCTCCTTCGGCGTGCTCGGCGACCTCTTCGGCCGCAAACAGCTCCTCGTCGGCGGCGCCGCGCTGCTGTGCGCGGGCGAGGTCGTCGCGGCGAGCGCCTCCGGCATCCATCAGCTGTGGGTGGGACAGGTACTGGCCGGGCTCGGCGCCGCCGCGCTCTTCCCCACCTCGCTGGCCATGATCGCGGCCGGTACGCACACCGGTCCGCAGCGCGCCCGCGCCATCGCCGTATGGGCCTCCAGCCTGTCGGCGGGCGGCTTCCTCGCCCCGCTGCTCGGTGGCATCACCGGCACCTACGGCTCGTGGCGCTCGGCGTTCGTGGTGGTCGCCGTGCTGGGCGCGGCGAGCGCCCTGGTGAGTCTGTGGCTGGCCGCCAACTCCCGGTCACCGGAAGGACGTTCACTGGGCATCGGCGGCCAGATCACCATCGGTGTGGGTCTGTTCGCCCTGCTGTACGCCGTCATCCAGGGGCCGACGGACGGCTGGGGATCGGCTCCGGTGGTCGTGGCGTTCATGATCGCCGCGGTGTTCGTGGGCCTGTTCGTGGCCGCCGAGAGCCGGGCCCGCTCCCCGCTGCTACGCCTGGACCTGTTCCGCAACCGCTCCTTCGCGATCGCGTCGGTCGTCGCGGTCGTGGGCATGTTCAGCTTCCTGGGCACGGCGTACGCGGCGAGCATCCGGCTCGGTCCCATCCAGCACCAGAGCCCGATGCGCACCGCCTTCGCGTTCCTGCTGCTCAACGGCATCACCCCGGTCCTCACTCCGCTGACCTCCCGGCTGCTGCACCGGCTGCCCGCGCGGGCGCTGCTCACCGGAGGGCTGGCGCTGATCGCGGCGGGCGACTTCCTGGCCGCCGGGCTCGACGTCGGCGACCGGGACCTCACCTCGCTGATCCTGCCGCTCGGGCTGGTCGGCATCGGTTTCGCCTTCACGGTCTCGTCCATCACCGCGACCGCCGTCAACACGGTGCCGCTGCCGCTGGCCGGCATGGCGAGCGCGGCGACCAACCTGCTGCGCGACTTCGGCTTCACCCTCGGCCCCGCGGTCATCGGCGCGGTCGCGCTGAGCCAGGCGGCTTCCCGGGTGACCTCCTCGCTGGCCACCTCCTCGTCCCTGAACGCCGAGTCGAGGGCCGCGGCCCACGAGGTGCTGAAGGAGGGCGGCCCGCTCGCCCTGAACTCCGTCCCCGCCACCTCCCCGCCGGGCGCGGCCCGCGCCTACGCCCTGGACGCCCTCGGCCACGGTTACGCGATCGGATTCGCGGTGTGCGGCTCGGCCGCCCTGTTCTCGGCACTGCTGGTGGTGACGGCACTGCGCGGACGTACGGCGGAGGAGGGCGCGCCGACGGCCGAGGACGGTACGGAACGGACCGTCGTGGCCACGGGGTGACACATGCTGGGCGCGCCCGGGGCTGCTCGGCACTCCGGGCGCGGCCCGTCGTCGGTCCGGGCGTCGGCCGAGGCGAGAAGGCCGACCCATGCCGTCGTCCCCATACGGCCGTGTCGGCCGAAAGCCGACGCGGGCTGCTGACAGGACTGGTGACGGTACGTCAGCATGGGAGCGTGTCCGAGAAGCCGAGCACCCCTCGACGGATCGCCGACGACTACGTCGCGCAGGTCGCCGCCCTCGACCCCATGACCTCGACCCGACTCGGTCTGCATCCTGAGGACGTCCGGCAGCCGGACCTGTCTCCGGAGGGCTTCGAGGCGCTCGCCGAACTGGCCCGCCGAACGCTGTCCGTGCTCGACGCCACCGAGCGGGCCGCCGAGAAGGCCGGTGCGGTGCTGGAGGACGCCGAACAGGACGCCGTGAAGTCCGGTGCGGTGTTCGAGGCCGCCGAGCCGGAAGCTGTGAAGGGCGGTGCGGTGTTCGAGGGAGCCGAGCGGAACTGCGCCCGGCTGCTGCGGGAGCGGCTCACCACGGAACTCGCCCTGCACGAGGCGGGTGACCGGTTCCGCGAACTGCGCAACGTCAACTCGCCCCTGCACAGGGTGCGCAGCATCTTCACGCTGATGCCCACCGACACCGACGAGGACTGGGCGGCCGTAGCCGGACGGCTGCGCAATCTGCCCGGCGCGCTGGACGGCTACCGGGCCACCCTGACCGAGGGCGTCGCCCGCGGGCTGCCGTGCGCTCCGCGCCAGGCCCGGGCCGTCATCGGGCAACTCGCCGCCTGGACCGGCCAGGACACCGGCGGGGCGAGCTGGTTCGCCACGTTCGTGGCCTGCGGTCCGGATCGACTCAGGCACGAACTGGACGCCGCCGCCGACCGGGCGACGGCCGCGGTGGCCGGCTTCCGCGACTGGCTGTGCCACACCTACCTGCCCGCCGTGGACGGCACCCCGGACGCCGTCGGCCGCGAACGCTACCTGCGCTCGGCACGCTGGGCCAATGGGATCGCCGTGGACCCGGCCGAGACCTACGCCTGGGGCTGGGAGGAGTTCCACCGGACGGTCGCCGAGATGCGGGCCGTGGCCGACCGGATCCTCCCGGGCACCACCGTCCGGGAGACCATGGACCACCTCAATCGGCACGGCCATGCCATCACGGGTGAGGAGAACATCCGCGCCTGGCTCCAGCAGATCATGGACGAGGCGATCGACGCCCTCGACGGCACCCATTTCGACATCTCCGGCCCACTGCGCCGGGTCGAGACGAGGATCGCACCTCCGGGCAGCTCGGGCGCTCCCTACTACAACGGCCCCAGCCTCGACTTCAGCCGCCCCGGGCGCACCTACCTGCCCACGCTCGGTCAACAGAGGTTTCCCACCTGGGAGATGGTCAGCACCTGGTACCACGAGGGTGTCCCGGGGCACCACCTGCAGACCGCCCGGTGGACCGCTGCCGCGGCCCGCCTCAGCAGCTATCAGATCACCCTCGGCGCGGTCAGCGCCGACAAGGAGGGCTGGGCCCTGTACGCCGAGCGCCTGATGGACGAACTGGGCTTCCTCACGGACCCCGCCCGCCGCCTCGGCTATCTGGACAAGCAGATGCTCCGGATCATCCGCGTGATCGTGGACATCGGCATGCACCTGGAACTCGCCATCCCCACCGACTCGGGCTTCCGCCCCGGCGAACGCTGGACCCCGGAGCTCGCCACCGCGTTCATGGCAGCCCACCACGGCAGCGACACCGCGCGCCGCGCCGGCGAGATCGACCGTTACCTCGGCTGGCCCGGCCAGGCCATCGGCTACAAGCTGGGAGAGCGCGCCTGGCTGGAGGGCCGTGAGGCCGCCCGCCGCCGCCTCGGCACCGGTTTCGACCTGCGGACCTGGCACACGAACGCGCTCACCCAGGGCTCTCTCGGCCTGGCCGACCTGGCCGACAACCTCGCGTCGCTGTAGGGGGAGTGGGGGAGTGCCGGAGCGTTCCCGCGACGGCGACGATCCCCGTTCCGGCCGACCGCCTCCCGGAACCCGCCCCTCCGGCCCTCTCACAGACCGTGCGAGGCCGGTGAGGGGGCCGGGATCGGGGAGTCGGGTCAGAAACGGGGTGTCTGCGGTGTGTGCTGCGGTGCCGGGGTGATCCGCGGGTTCACGCCGGGGTTCCGGCGGCCGGACGGCTTGCAGGTGACGTCGTGCGCCGGAAGCCTTCCGCTGCTCAGGTAGGCGTTGACGGTGCGGTTGGCGCAGGCGCGTGGGTCCTCGGAGTAGACGCCGTGGCCCTCGCCGCCCTCGACGTACACCATGCGCGAGCCCTTCAGGGCGTGGTGCATGCCGAGGCCGCTGACCAGGGGCGTCTGAGAGTCCCACTGGTTCTGGACGGTGAGCACGCCCACGGTGTTGTCCACCGCGGTGACGGGCTCGGCCGGCTTGTCCCAGAACGCGCAGGGCGTGATGTTGGAGCCGAAGTCGCCGTAGAGGGGATATTTGGCCTTGTCCCGGATCGCGTCACGCCGGTACTGCTCGGGGTCGCGTGGCCAGGCCGCGGTGTCGCCGCAGACCACGGTCCAGAAGACGACGGAGCCGTTGTCGTCCGGTGGCTGAACGGCGGCCGACCCGGGTCGGCGCGGTTCCCGCCGGTCGTCCGGTACGAGGGAACGGCCGGAGGGTGCGTGACCGTCGGCGGCCTTCTTGAGGTTGACGACCGCAGCGGCCGCCGCCTTGGGGCTGAAGAACTCGGTGCGCAGGCGGGCGCGGATGTCGTCCCCGGTGAGCTTTTCGCCGCCCTCGTCGATGGGGGTGCGGTCGGCTCGGGCGATCAGGTCCCAGAACGTCTTCTTCACCTTGGCCGGGGTGTTGCCGAGTCGGTAGGTGCGGTCGCGCTGCGCGGTCCACTTCGTCCAGCGCGTGAACGCCGGCTCGGAGCCCTCCGCCCAGACCTGGATCATGCCGCGCCAGACCCGTGCGGGGTCGACCGCGCTGTCCAGCACGATGCGATCGGCCCGCTGGGGGAACATCTGCGCGAAGACCGCCCCGAGGTACGTGCCGTAGGAGTAGCCCAGGTAGGAGATCTTCCGCTCGCCCAGAACGGCGCGGATGACGTCCATGTCACGAGCGGTGTTGCGGGTGGTGAAGTACGCGAGTCTGTCGCCGTTTCTGGCACGGCACTTGCCGGCGACGGTACGGGCCCACTTCACGTCATGGCTGAACGTCTCCGGCCTGTAGGGGTGTTCGAAGGCCTGCTCCCCGGCCGTGAGACCGCAGGTGAGCGGGCTGCTCCGCCCCACGCCGCGCGGATCGAACCCGATGAGGTCGTACTGATCGCGTACCTCCTTGGGCATCGTGTCCTTCATCATGACCGGCATGTCCAGGCCCTCGCCGCCCGGGCCGCCGGGGTTGAAGAGGATCGCACCGTGCCGCTTGGCGGGGACACCGGTCCTGATGCGGGAGATGGCCAGCTTGATCGTCTTGGCGTCGGGCCGGCTGTAGTCGAGCGGGACGTCGATCGTCGCGCACTGGAACGCGGCGGGCTGCGACGCGTCGCACCTGTGCCACGCGGGCTTCTGGTTCGCGAATCTCTTCAGCGGTTCCGCCGCGGATGCCTGCGCCGGGGCGAGGGCGGGGACCAGTGTTGCCGTGACCCCCACGGCGAGCAAGGGCGCCATGCGTCCTATCCGCACGATGGCCGTTCCTTTCGGTCAACTTCCAGGACGGAACGACGATTTCGTGTCGTCACGGGCGCGCGAATCCCTCTACAGGGCGGTCTTGTTACGACTCCCGGCGTACACGGAAAGAGACGTACGGAGGAGAACCCGATCGGGTCGATCCGCATCCGCACCGAGCGCCGGCACGGCTACGCAACGGCACACATGCCCTACGCGGACGTCCGGCGTGCGCGCATCCAGCCGAAGAGCACCACCGAGCACAGCGCGGCGACAGCGCACCAGGTCGATACGAACTCCAGCTGCCACAAGGCCCAGCACGCCGACGCGCCCACGGCGACCAGCATGCCCAGCACGAGCAGCCACCGGTCACCGGACAGCAGCAAAGAGCCCACCGTGGCCAGCAAGTAACCGATGACGAGCAGAGGTACGGGGGAAACATGCAGGGCGTATCCGACGGTGTGGCCGCGGATCTCGGCCGTCACCGGTCCGGTGGCAAGGCCCCGGGCGAGGGAGGCGGCCGTCAGCGTTCCTGCGGCGAGCGGGAGGACCAGCCGGAACCGGGCGTGGGGCGGGGCCACCCACAGCACTCCCGCCGGGACCCACACCGCCAGCAACGGCAGGGCGATGACGGCCCATGCGACGGTCGCGGGTCCGCCGCCCCCGCCCGAGCGCCACACCACCGACTCGACGACCTGGTGGGCCCCCAGCAGCAACGGCACTGCGGCAAGCGGGAGTTCCCGGCCCTGGCGCACGAGCGCCACACAGGCCACGCCCACCGCGGCGACACCGCTGCCGGCCACGAGGTCGGCCGTCGCACTCCAGCACATCACGCCACCAAGGGGTCGCCGCCGAGCGGTCCGCCACAGGCCTTTCGCCTCTGCCGCCGACCACGCTACGGCCTTCTGTTGCGGGGCCCGATGATGATTAGCTTGCCCCGGCCTTCGCGCCACCTTCCGCCCCGGCAGTCTGGAGGACTCCGCACCATGAGCAGCGCCTACGCGTACGAGTACAAGGTCGTCACCTTCCGGGAGTCGCTGATCGGCGACGCGCTGGACAGCGACAAGCTGGAGAAGGTCCTGAACAAGCACGCCGAGGACGGCTGGGGCCTGAAGGCCATCACCTCCGCCGACGTCAAGGGCCGCATAGGGCCCGGAGCCGTGGAAGGGCTGCTGCTGACCTTCGAGCGCCCGCGGCAGTAACGCCCGCGGGGCCCGTCCGGCACGGCGCGGGGCTGGGCACAAGCCCACCGCCGGCCCTGCCCTGTGCTGAGCGAGCGTGGTGCGACGGCCTGCCGCCTGCGCGGATGTGCGGGCAGCGGGCCCGAGGACACGTCCGGGTCCATGTGAGACCGTGGTGTCAGTAACCCCTGCCTGCGGATGCGGCCCACACGATGGATCTCAGGGATCTGGCCGACGAGCACGGGGGCGATCCGTTCGGCATCACGTCTGCCGCCGTCGCCCTCGTGGACGTACACGGCCTGATCCGCTACTGGAGCCGCAGGGCGGAGGACCTCCTCGGGTATCCGGCGCCCAGCGTGCTGGGGCGGCCCGCGACCTCCTTCCTGACGAGCGACCGTTCTCCGGCGTCCTTGCTCGCCGCGGCGCAGCGGGTCGGGGAGGGCTGGGAGAGCCTGATCACCGTGCGTCACCGGGCGGGCCACCCGGTCGAGCTGGCCCTGCGGGTGTGTCCGCTGCACGCGGAGCAGGGTTCCGTCTGGCTCGCCGTGGCCTGTGAGGTCTCCGACTCACGCCGGTGGGAACTCGATCAGGCCGTGGTGCGCGGCCTCCTGGAGGAGTCACCGATCGGCATCGCCGTGCTCGACAGCGAGCTGCGCTTCCAGTGGGTGAACCAGGCGCTGGCCGCCATGGAGGGCCTGCCGAACGACCTCGCGGCCCCGCGTACGGCCGCGCTCGCGGGACCGGAACCGGTGCCCCCGGCCGTCGACTGGCAGGCGCGTCAGGCGCTGGTGTCGGGCCGGGTCACGCCGGCGGTGGAACACGTGGCGCCCCGGCACGGCATGTCCCGCCGGAACTCGCAGGGCCGGCTCAGGCTCCGCTCGTCGTTCCCGCTGCGGGATGTCGACGGCAAGACGCTCGGTGTGTGTCACACCGCCGTCGACTTCACCGGCCAGGACCGGGCACGCGAGCGTCTCGCCCTGGTCAACGAGGCGGCGCAGCGCATCGGCACCACCCTGGACCTCGACCGCACGGTGCAGGAACTGGCCGAGGTGGTCGTGCCGCAGTTCGCCGACTTCGTGGCGATCGACCTCTTCCAGGGCGTCCTCTCGGCCAGGGACCTCACCCCCGGACCGGTCACCGACGGCATACTCCAGCGGGCGGTGCACCTGTCGATCCACGAGGAAGCGCCGGAGGCGATCGTTCCCATCGGGGAGGCCGCCGGGTATCCGTCGAAGTCACCGCAACAACGTTGCCTCACCACAGGCCGGCCGATCCTCGATCCGGTGCTGGACCCGACGACGTGGTGGCTGGTCGGGGATCAGCAGCGCCTGTCCAAGATCGTCAGCATGGGTGTGCACACCCACCTGGTCGTGCCGCTCCGGGCGCGGGGCTCGACGATGGGCGTGGTCACGCTGCTGCGCTGGGAGAACCCCAGCCCGTTCGACGAGGACGATCTGCTGCTCCTGGAGGAGCTGGTGGCGCGGGCTTCGGTGTGCGTGGACAACGCCCGGCGGTTCGTCCGCGAGCACAACGCCGCCCTCGCCCTCCAGACCAGTCTGCTGCCCCCGGATCTGCCCGATCACTGCGCCGTCGAGGTCGCCTACCGCTATCTGCCGACCGACGCGGAGGCCGGGGTGGGCGGCGACTGGTTCGACGTCATCCCGCTGTCCGGCGCCCGCATCGCCCTGGTCGTGGGAGACGTGGTGGGCCATGGCATCCACGCCGCGGCCAGCATGGGCCGGCTGCGCGCGGCGGTCCAGACGCTGGCCGACATGGACCTGCCCCCCGACGAGCTTCTCGCCCATGTCGACGACCTCGTCCTGCGCCTGGCGGATGAGGCGGAAGCGTCCGAGAGCGGGCCGGTGGTGTTCGGCGCGACCTGTGTCTACGCGGTGTACGACCCGATCTCGCGGAAACTCAGCGTGGCGCGCGCCGGACACCCCACCCCCGCCATCGCCCACCTCAGCGAGCCGGTCGAGCTGCCCGACATCCCCGCCGGTCCCCCGCTGGGACTGGGCGGTCTGCCCTTCGAGTCCGCCGAGATCGAGCTGGAGGAGGGAAGCGTCGTCGCCCTGTACACCGACGGGCTGATCGAGGCCTCGGACCGCGATGTCGACGTCGGCTTCGAGCGGCTCTGCTTCGCCCTGGCCCATCCCGACCGGCCGCTGGAGGAGATCTGCGACACGATGGTCCGCATTCTTCTGCCGGACCATCCGCACGACGACGTCGCCTTCCTCATCGCCCGCACGCGCGCCCTCTCCCCCGACCGCGTGGCCGCCTGGGACGTGCCCGCCGATCCCGAGGCAGTGCACGAGGCACGCGACAACACCACCCGCTGCCTGACCGCGTGGGGTCTGGAGGACATCGCCTTCACCACGGAGCTGATCGTGAGCGAGCTGGTCACCAACGCCATCACACATGCCTGCGGACCTATCAGCCTGCGTCTGATCCACGAACGGACTCTCATCTGCGAGGTGTCGGACGCCAGCAACACCTCCCCCCATATGCGCCGTGCCCGCAGCACCGACGAGGGAGGGCGAGGTCTCTTCCTGGTCGCGCAGGTCGCCCTGCGCTGGGGCACGCGGTACACCGCCACCGGCAAGACCATCTGGGCGGAACAACAGCTGCCGAGCGACGGGCCCTGCTGAGGGTGGTACGGGGGCTTCCCCGCGCCGCACGTCCGCCGGCCACTGCTGCCCGGCCGAGGCCGCCCTGGCCCAGCCGCGCACAAGGGCGGATCACCGCCCGGCCCCTACCGCGTCCGTTGCGCCTGCACGTAGGACAGCCACGGCCGCAGGTCGCCGTGTCCGAGCAGCTCGAAGCCGGCGTCGGTGACGAGGGTGTCCAGCAGGTCGACCCGGTCGTGCGCCATGGCGTGGCCGGCGCCGCCATGAACCAGGTGCCGGCCGATCCGGCTCTTCGGCGGCCGGAACTCCACGACGAGCAGCCGCCCGCCGGGCCGCAGGACGCGGTACATCCCGTGCAGTGCCGTGGGCCGCAGCTCCTCCGGCAGGTGGTGCAGCATCAGACTCGTGACGACGGTGTCGAAGGAGCCGTCCGGCAAGTCGAGGGCCTCGGCGACGCCCTCACGGTAGTCACAGGGGGCACTGCCCGGGCGCCGGGTCCTGGCGCGGGCGTATTCGAGGACCGGCGGGGAGGGATCCACGCCGGTCACCGCGCCGTCCGGGCCGACCCGCGCGGCCATGTGCCGGGTCAGGTGGCCGGTGCCGCATCCCACGTCCAGGACGCGGTCGCCCGGTACGGCACCGCTCAGCTCCGCCAGGCGGGAGAAGGCGCGGCCACGGCGGCCGGCGAAGCAGGGGGCGCCGAAGACTTCGTACGCCCGCGGGGTTGCGATGGTCACGCCGGGCGTGTCCGGGTGCGGCTTGCCCCGCATGAGGTGTCTGAGAGACATGACCCTCCTCCATAACTTAGTCATGACTAAGCTCACCGCCCAACTTAGTTCCGACTAAGAAAGACGGCAAGGGGGCATACGATGATCGGTGTGACCGAGCCCCGATCCCGCACGCGCACCCGGCTGAGCGCCCCCGAGCGCCGTGCCTCGATCCTCGCCGCGGCCACCCAGGTCTTCTCCGAGGCCGGCTACCAGCGCGGCAAGGTCTCCGACATCGCCCGGCGGGTCGGCGTCACCGAGCCCGTCGTCTTCCAGAACTTCGGCTCCAAGTCCGCGCTGTACCGGGCGGTCCTCGACCACGCCACCGACGCGGTCTCCGCACTCCTGCACCGGGCGGCCGACGCGGGCCGGCCGGTTCCCGAGGTTCTGGCGGCATTCCTGGACCCCGCCCCCATGGACCGCTTCCACCGGCCCGGCTCCCACGGCTTCCTCTTCGCCGACGCCACCGCGCTGGCCCACGACCCGGACCTCGGCGAGGCCCTCCGCCAGGCCCACCGGCACCTCGCCGACACGCTCGCCGACCTGCTCCGCCGCGGCCAGGCCGCCGGAGACGTCCGCGACGACATCCAGCCGCACACGGCCGCCTGGTGGCTCGTCTCGCTCCTCGCCGGGCGCTCCTTCCGCACGGCAGTCGTCCCGGACGGCGACACCGTCGAGGCAGAACTGACCCGTATGGCATTGCAGTCGCTGCTGCCGGAGCAGCCCGCCGGGTGAAGGGCAGCGCCGTTCCGGAGACCGCGAGCGTCGTGTGCACGTGTGGGGACCGGCCCCAGGAGCTGGTCCCCACACGCCGGTTCAGGCGGCGTTGCTACACGGCGAGGTCCTCCTCCTCGGGGAGTTCGTCGGTGTCGACGCCGCGTACCTGGGCCAGTTCGTGCTTGAGGGCTGCGAGTTCGGCGCCGCCGGCCATGTGGTTGGTCA